>DJUJ01000133.1:9309-36755 GCA_002438345.1 Paenibacillus sp. UBA6285 | reverse complement strand
GCTTACCGCACTATGCAGCAAAGAAGTATCTGCAATAATTGCATAATACAATAAATCAGAAGAAGCGCTCACCCCATAATGCAGCTCGTTGCTGTTCACGGCAACTAAATCACCAGCCCGTACGTTGATCGGTGTTCGTCCGCATTCAAAAACAGCCTCACCGCTTTCAATAAACAGAAACTCAAGATGCTCATGCCAATGATGTGGGAACAACATAACTCCTTCTTGGTTGAAACGCTGGGTATGTACTTTAATCGGAAACTCGGGATCCGGCATGTCCATGGGTTCCTGTAGATGTTTATCATAGTCCAACATTTATAGACTGCACCTCCTATAGCACAATTGTACAAATGAAACCGCAAGGCTCTGCATGGTGTTTAGGGTTGAAATCATTATAATACGAATCATAACCTATGCAAAATAAAGGAGCGAGTGTAGATGGATATGATCAAAATTGGCGTAATAGGTACGGGCTCTATCTCCAGCATGCACTTAAGTGCTTATCGGAATAATCCGCAGACAACTATATATGCGGTATGTGACCTGAATGAAGAGCGTGCACGCGCAGTTGCTACTGAGTATAACGTCGAAAAAGTATACACGGATTACCGTGAATTGTTGGCTAATTCCGGAATAGATGCAGTCAGCATCTGCACATGGAACAACTCTCATGCTGAGATCAGCATCGCGGCGCTTGAGGCAGGCAAGCATGTGCTTGTGGAAAAGCCGCTTTGCCGCACGGTTGAAGAAGCGCTTCAGGTTCAGCAGGCAGTGGAAAAGAGCGGCAAGATTTTGCAAGTAGGCTTTGTACGACGTTATGACTCCAATGCCCAGCTACTTCAGACATTGGTGGAACAAGGAGAATTCGGCGAAATCTACTATGCGAAGGCAACGACGTTCCGGAGACTCGGCAATCCCGGCGGCTGGTTCAGTGATATTGAACGCTCCGGAGGCGGACCGCTGATTGATATCGGCGTTCATGTGATCGATCTATGCTGGTATTTGATGGGCCGTCCGAATCCAGTATCGGTAAGTGCCAATACCTACCGGAAGCTCGGCAATCGTTCTAATATCAAGAATCTCTCTTTCTATAAAGCGGCCGATTACGATGCAGCGAACAATACGGTGGAAGATTTAGCGAATGCACTAATTCGCTTTGAGAATGGAGCTTCACTGATGGTCGATGTCAGCTTTACGCTGCATACCAAACGGGACGAGCGCTCGGTGCGCCTGTACGGTGACAAGGGTGGTTTTGAAATCGATCCTGAGATAGTCCTCGTCAGTGAACAGTCGGATACGATAGTCAATACCTATCCGCAAACCGATCATAAGGAGTTTGAGTTCAACAGTGCATTCCAGAATGAAATTAATCATTTTGCGAGCAGCATCAGCACCGGCTCTACACCGATTAGTCCTGTGCAGGACGGCGTTACAATCATGAAGATACTTGGCGCGATTTATGAATCCGCAGCCAAAGGCGAAGAGGTGAAACTATGAAGCTAGGAATTAGTACCTACAGTTTGCATTCGGCTTGNNTGAGCTCACGCTTGAAGGAGTCATTGAGACGATCGCCGATCTGGGCGCGGAGCATGCGGAGATTGTACCCTTGGGTATCAATTTGGTTGAGAATCCTGAGCTAGTTGATCAGATTGTACGAACGGCAGCGGGTCGTGGACTAGAGTTGTCCAATTATGCTATCGGGGCGAACTTTGCCGAGCTGGAGACAGCGGAAAGACAGCGGGAAGTCGAGCGGGTAAAGCGGGAAGTAGACGTCTGTGCGGCATTAGGCATTCAGCGGATGCGGCATGATGTAGCCTCGTCAAATGATCTATCAATCACGCATTTTTTGGAAGAGCTTCCACGTTTGGCTGAAGCCTGCCGAGAAATTGCCGATTATGCCGCAGGTTTGGGCATTACGACTAGTGTGGAGAATCATGGATACTTTATTCAGCACAGCGATCGTGTACAGGCGTTGGTTCACGCAGTAGGAAGAGACAACTTCAGTACAACACTCGACATTGGCAACTTCCTGTGCGCAGATGAGAACCCACTTATTGCTGTGACTAACAACATCAAGCTTGCTTCGATGGTGCATTTCAAAGATTTTTATATTCGTCCGCAAGACCGCCAGCCTGGCGAAGGTTGGTTCCAGTCCTCCGGTGGGAACTGGTTGAGAGGTTCCATCGTTGGTCAAGGAGACATCGATATGCCGAGTGTAATTCGAATCGTTAAGGAAAGCGGTTACGACGGATATATCTCTGTAGAATTTGAGGGAATGGAAGAGTGCCGCAAGGGGACAAGACTTGGGTTGGAATACATCAAGCGGGTTTGGAGCCAAATCTAATTCATTATAAAGGAGGATATTGCCATGATTAAACCAATTATCACTAACAAAATCGGCATCATCGTAGACAGCTTTCAGGTCGGAGTGAAAGAGGGATTGCGCAAGGCAAAAGAAGCTGGGGCAGATGGAGTTCAGATTTATGCGGTGCAAGGCGAATTTGATCCCGCTAACCTTTCTCAGTCAGCCCGCCGTGAATGGAAGGATTACATCGCTTCGCTGGGTCTCGAAATTTCTGCCCTCGTCGGAGATTTGGGCGGACATGGTTTTCAGGACCCTGCACAGAACCGTGCCAAAATCGAAAAGTCCAAACGCATTATGGAACTGGCCAAGGAGCTAGGTACAGATATAGTAACTACACATATCGGTATTGTTCCCTCTAATCCGGACAGTAAAATCTATGAAACCATGCACATCGCCTGCGAGGAACTCAGCAGATATGCACATGAGATGAATTCTTACTTTGCGATTGAGACTGGGCCGGAACCCGCTGCGTGTCTGAAGACGTTCCTAGACGGTCTGGGTTCCAGAGGGGTTTCTGTCAATTTTGATCCGGCCAATATGGTGATGGTGACTGGTGATGATCCCGTGCAAGGTGTTCATACACTAAAAGACTACATTGTACACACCCATGCTAAAGATGGTCTCAAACTTGCCGATATCGATCCGCGCGATGTTTACGGTCAATATGGTTATGAAGCACCAGCATTAGACCATGAGAATATGGCTGAAATGGCCGAGACCGGCTCGGCGTTCCGTGAAGTTCCACTTGGAGCAGGTTCTGTCGACTGGAACAATTATCTGCAAGCGCTGAACGACATCGGTTATGCAGGATTCCTGACCATAGAACGGGAAGTTGGCACTAATCCAGAGGAAGATATCCGCCAGGCTGTGAATTTTTTAAAGGGTTTTCGGGTCTGAACACAGTAGTGATAAAGATTAAATAGTTCATCCAAACAGTCCCTGTGAAAAGAGATCCTACATCCATTGGGACTGTTTGTATTTATATAGTGTCCCTTTTGCGAATTATAATTGACGTTCCTTGGTATGAATCTTTGACAGCAGGTAACTTCATCGGTCCAAAATTAATCATTAATGAATTTGTGGCATACAGTAATTTCGCTCCAATTATCGATACTTTATGNNAAGCTTCGCACTTTGTGGTTTCGCTAACTTCTCTTCTCTAGGATTTTACTTGGAGGACTTGGAAAACTGTCACCTAAACGTAGACCTGACATCGCTCGCTTAGGTGTAAAAGCCATCATTCGCAGGCGCATTAGCATCTGGTTTAAGCGCTGCTATAGCAGGTATGATTATCGGTTAATACATGCTTCGCCGTCTTTGTGCATTCGAATATTAAAATAAAGCCGATGATCTAAACCATAAGATCGTCGGTTTTTTGTTTGCTTAAGTAAGATAACGGACAATTTATCTTTTAACGTAATTCGCTTGGAGTCCGTTGTTTAATCTGTTTAAATACTCTGTTAAAGGTACGGATATTAGTGAACCCGCATTCCAGTGCGATATCCAAAATGGATTTGTCTGTGGTCAGCAGCAGCTGTTCTGCCTGGTTGACTCGGATGTTGCTAAGGTACGCAATATAGCTCATACCCGAAAGACTCTTGAAGAAGCGGGAGAAATAAAAGAGGCTCATATTGGCTTGCCTTGCAGCGTCAGCAAGTGTGATGGGATGCATGTAGTTGACGTCGAGGTATTCAAGAACCCCTTGCATAATCTTCATGTTAGTGATGCGTCTTTTATCTTTCTGTGGATTAATCTTATCCAAAGGAACATGCCGTAAAATGAGTCCGCTCCACTCGTGCAATAGGCCAATGATTACCTGTTCATGATATTCCAGCTTTTGATTATATTCACCCATAAGTTCCTGCAGGATCAGAGAAAGACGTTTGTTGATACCTACCTCTTCTTCTCGTGTAGCTATTCGTTTCTCAATAAATGGTGAAGTCAGTCTCACATTCAGGGGCCATCCTCCAGGAAAACCGATTAAAGAAGGATTGAATATAACCATCATTATCTTGGAGCTGCTGCTTTTACTGTCATAGTAGTGGATGTCTCCGCTGCTGCATATAGCCATATCACCTGTTTTCAAGACCCTCATTTCAGAATTGATTCCCATCCGAATTGAACCTTCAAATACATAGACTATCTCAAGATCGTTATGCCAGTGGGCTATAAAATCAAATTCATTAGACACTATTACAGTGAAGGGGAAAGTCGAATGGTAAGTTCTATTTTCGTGAAAGGCTTTCATGAGATCTCCTGTTCATGTGATTTTAATTTTATGTTCACCTCTAAAACTTAGCAAAAAATGACCATTCACACAAGTGAAATGGCGAGCACTCCTCTCCGATCTGGATTACAATTTCATCAGATGGACGAAAGGTTGACTACATATATAAAGGAGATTGCAGGATGACGAAGAAGGCATTGATTGTAAAAGGTGGATGGGATGGGCATGAACCAAATGAAGTAGCCGCAATTTTTGCTGGCATTCTAGAGGCTGAAGGCTTTGAAGTTGAAGTGTCTGATACGCTGGAGAGCTTCAACAGTGCAGAGAAGCTTGCGGACTTAAGCCTTATTGTACCGGTATGGACCATGGGAGAAATCAGCAATGATCAGGCATCTTCGGTTCTGAAGGCAGTAGCTTCTGGAGTAGGAATTGCCGGTTGTCATGGAGGGATGTGCGACTCTTTCCGTAACAATACAGAGTGGCAATTTTTGACCGGGTCACAATGGGTAGCGCATCCATTTAATGATGGGGTAGAGTACGAAGTTAATATCGTACACTCCGGCTCAAGTCCCATTGTGGAGGGCATCCAAGACTTCAAGGTGAAATCGGAACAATATTATTTACATGTGGATCCTGCGGTGGATGTTTTGGCAACAACTGTTTTTGTGATGAGTGAGGGTGAGCATTCAGCGAATGGTGTCATCACGATGCCCGTTGTATATACGAAGAAATGGGGAAAAGGGAAGGTTTTCTATAATTCACTTGGACATCATGCAGATGTTTTCGATATTCCAGAAGCCAAGGAACTGATGCGAAAAGGCTTTTTATGGGCGGCTAACTAAAACTGAGATAAGGTGGGAATGATCTTGCGCAAAGTGAAGGTAGGTATAGTCGGCTGCGGAAACATCAGCAGCATTTATTTTGAAAATTTGAATGGGACCTTCGTTAATACTGAGGTTTATGCTTGTTCCGACTTGGATAAAGGACGAGCAGAGCAAGCGGCGGAGAAATATGGAGTTCCTCATGTATGGACGACAGAGCAATTAATTGCTTCGGAAGAGATTGAAATTGTCGTTAATCTAACAACGCCTAATTTTCATTTTGACGTGTGTAAGCAAGCCTTACTAGCAGGTAAACATGTGTATGTGGAGAAGCCATTATCCCTTTCCTTGGAGAATGGCACCGAGCTAGTTCGCCTTGCGAAGGAAAAAAACCTGTTCCTCGGCTGCGCACCAGATACTTTTCTCGGAGGTGGTCTGCAAACCTGCAGTAAGCTGATTGCGGATGGATATATCGGACAGCCGGTGGCGGCAACTGCCTTTATGCTCTGTCATGGACATGAAAGCTGGCATCCTGATCCGGAATTCTATTATAAAGCCGGTGGCGGACCCATGTTTGACATGGGACCCTACTATTTAACCGCGCTGGTGTCCTTGTTGGGCCCAGCTAAAACAGTATGCGGTATCACTAAAACCTCCTTTCCTCATAGAACGATCACTAGCGAAAAGAAGTTTGGTAAAGTCATTGATGTAGAAGTACCTACACATGNNTCTGCTGGAACGATTGAGTTTGACAGTGGTGCCGTGGCAACGATGATCACTAGCTTCGATACTTGGCACAGCACTTTGCCGAGAATCGAGATCTACGGATCGCTAGGAACTTTGATCGTACCGGACCCCAACAACTTCGGAGGGCCGATCCTTCTGCGCCCGGCTAACAGCCCGGAATTCCAAGAGATCCCGCTTATCTACAATTATGCAGATAACAGTAGAGGCATAGGAGTAGCGGATATGGCCCGCTGCATCGACACGGGGGAAACGCCGCGCGCAAACGGAGAACTCGCCAATCACGTACTTGAGATTATGCATGCATTCCATACAAGTTCCGACTCTAAGCGGTATGCGGAGCTGGTCACTAGCTGCGAGCAGCCCAAGCCACTGCCGCTGGGCTTAGTTAAAGGGTATTTAGGATAGTATTTTCCTGGAGTAAAATACTGAAGGTTACACTGCAGATAATCAGCTTACAAAAGGGTAGAAGACAGATCCATAAGTCTTCTACCCTTTTTGGTCTGATGTATTGCAGCATACCCGAAATTCTCACCACACACTTACCAGACAGGTCTTAATCTCGTTGGTAATTTATCTTCATTTGCTTCATAAACAAGTCTTGTTAGATCTTCTTTGAGCATTTGAAGTCGTTCGGTACCTATGTTTTCAATCCAACGTTGCTCAATCTCTGTTAGTATCTTCTCTTTTTCTTTCACTACTAACCAACCTCGTTCGGTCAAAATAATAATTTTCCCTCTCATATCAGTGGGATGAGTTTTGCGCATTACATAACCACTTTTCTCAAGATAATCCACCATTTTACTTACAGCTTGTTTAGAAATTCCTAAATATTCAGCGAGTTCTATACCTGTTGCTCCGTTTGGAGTAATACATTTAAACATAAAACCATGTACAGGTCTAATATCTCCAAATCCTAATTCACGCAATCTATCATGTAGTTCATTAATTGATGTACTTANNATACTTCCTGAGTCATACATAAAACCTCCTCAAATAAAGTCAACTTAGTTGACTTTGTTCGGAATACATTGTACTATGCAGAATATAGTCAATCAAGTTGACTATATTTCGGTTGTGTAAAAAAGGTATTCACTGAAACAGAATTAATAAATTATGGAGGGTTCTCATGACTAATATTGTTAAAATTAGAGCTAGTGTATTTATTCCAATATCTTGGACTGATCCTAGAAAGGATGCAGAAACAGGAAACGTGATCCAATTTGAAGGTGACTCACGCGAATTCACACCCTATGCTGTCAACGCTATGCGTTCCAGAGTTGAACAAGAAGTAGTTGTGGATTTTTACAAAAAAGAAATTTTCACATATGCAAATACTGGCATTACAACAGAAAGAGTTACAACTCCAGATGGTTCTGTTAATAAAAAAACAGGAAAAGCTAGTACAGATGGTATTTTGTGCACTGATATTGTATGGGGTTCTGATGACGTCAAGTTTCAAATGAGTGCAAGTGCTAGCAATCCATTAAATGCATATGCACCTCCTGTTGACTATCTATTAATAGTCCATGTCAAAAAAGATGGTACTGTCGATATGCAAGGAGCACACGATGGATTTCCTTGTTTTGAATTTTATAAGCAAGTGAACTTTGGACCGTTTGAACAAATGTATACGCACGATTTCAGAGAAACTGGTGATACTCCTGCAGCTATGGCTGGAGAAATGGAGTATAGTTTTAAAAAAATATTATAAACAACATAAGAGTGAACAATCAGGAGGAACAAAGAATGACAACAGTTTTATTTGTAAAAGCAAACAATCGCCCAGCGGATCAGTCGGTTAGTGTTAGATTATATGAGGCATTTTTAGCGAGCTATAAAGAATCACATCCAAATGATACAGTGGTAGAGCTGGATTTATACAATGAGGAATTGCCTTACGTAGGAGCAGATATGATTAACGGTACATTTAAGTCTAGTAGAGGATTAGATTTAACAGTAGAAGAAGCAAAAGCAGTAGCTGTTGCTGATAAATATTTAGATCCATTCCTTACAGCCGATAAAGTCGTATTTGGTTTCCCTTTATGGAATTTAACCATCCCAGCTGTACTACACACATATATTGATTACCTAAACCGCGCGGGCAAAACATTTAAATATACGCCAGAAGGTCCAGTGGGTCTTATTGGAAATAAAAAAATAGTATTATTAAACGCAAGTGGCGGTGTATATTCTGAGGGACCAAAAGCTGATGTAGAAATGNNTATGTAACAAGTATGATGAGCTTCTTCGGTGTAAAAGACATGGAGACCATTGTGATTGAAGGACACAACCAATTCCCTGATAAAGCAGAAGTGATTATTGCTGAAGGGCTTGAAAAGGCTGTTAAAGTATCAAGTACGTTCTAATTAACAAAGCGCTTGTCACTCTAAAGGGCAGTACCAGCACTTTTATAGCGGTGGTACTGCTTTTTTATTCGCCTATCTCGCTATTTTTGGAGAGTGCGTAAAATCGATAGAAAGAAGGATTACATTACAATGGAACGTTTATGGACAAAAAACTTTATCATGCTGACCATTACAGCTTTATTACTATTTAGTGGTTTTTATTTACTAATGCCAACACTGCCTATGTTTATCAAACAATTAGGTGGAAGTGAATCTCAAGTTGGATTAATTATTGGAGTGTTTACAATATCGGCAGTAATTTTCCGTCCTATTATTGGAGGATTAATGGATCGGTATGGTCGACGAGTATTTATAATAAGCGGATTACTATTTTTTGCAATAACAATGTATTTTTATGATTGGGTAACAGGCATTATGTTTTTAGTAGTATTACGTATCCTCCATGGAGTCAGCTGGGCAGTTGCTACAACTTCGATAGGAACGGCTGTGACTGATGTTATTCCACAATCTCGTCGTGGAGAAGGAATGGGATGGTATGGACTAGCAATGACATTAGGAATGGCATTAGGACCAATCGTTGGTCTTTGGGTAACAAAATCATATTCATTTCATTACCTATTTCTTCTATGTACAGTATTAGCATTGATTGCATTCATACTTGGATTTGGTGCGAAAGTTCCAGCAGTTCAAAATACATCAAAAAAACCAATATCATTTTTTGAAAAAACAGTTTTACCTATTGCTATTGTTACATTTTTCTTATCTTTTACTTTTGGAGGCATAACAACATTTTTACCACTGTTTGCTGCAAACATAGAAGTTAATACGGGTACTTTTTTCTTAGTGTATGCAGTCACACTTGCAGTAATTAGACCACTTACAGGGAAGATTTCCGATAAATATGGGGAAGGGGTCATTATTGTTCCTGCTCTTTTCATTCTGATAGTCGCACTATTCGTCCTAACAATGTCTAAAGGACTTATTGGAGTAGTTATTACTGCTATTTTGTACGGAATTGGATTCGGATCAGCACAACCGGCTCTTCAAGTAGCGATGATTCGATTAGCTCCACCAGTGAAAAGAGGTGTAGCGAACGCTACATTCTTAACTGCTTTTGATTTAGGAATTGGTTTAGGAGCTATTCTACTAGGATTTGTTTCACAGCTCATGGGATATCAGATGGTATTTATTACTTGTGCAATATCTGGGTTTATTAGTCTGGTGCTTTTTATTTTGTTTGTAAAAAAGACACTAAAAACAACCTGATCCGAACCTTCGTTAACAACGGAAGACTTGATTTCATGGGTTTATATGATAGGATTTTGGATGAGGCAAGGCTCCATTAAGATTTATGAATAGGAGGTTAGGTATGCAAGAAAATACGTTGATTGCCTCGGATTTTAGGTTTTCAATTAACCTCCCTGAAGACGCTATCGCTTCCTGGCATCAGGAACTAGAGGTAATGTATATCTTGCAGGGAACTGGGGTACTACAGCTGGATGACAAGCAGTTTTCCTATGAAGTTCGGCAGGATGACATTATTGTATTGAACAGCTACCAACTGCACTCCTTGGAGATGCAAGGTTCGGGCAAAGCACTGTCGTTGTTTATCTCGCCCGCATTTTTGGCAGTTTTTTGTCCTGAGATTGAAAGTATAATTATAGAGTGTAAGTCTTTTCTGTATCCGAAGGAGGAGCAAGCTCGTTATAATTTACTCCGCAGTGAGTTCGCCAGCGTATTCCAAGCCTATTACAAAAACGAATCTCGTTTACCTATATTATTACNNATCCCTCCAAATCCCCAAGCAGGGAGAGGTTGCGTAAAGCTACCGATTATATTCACCGACATTACCGGGAGAATATTACACTGAGTGGACTAGCCTCCACTATCTATTTAAGTAGCTCCTACCTATCTCATTTATTTCAGAAACAGCTTGGTCTTACTTTCACTGCCTACCTTACGAATGTTAGGTTGAGTCAGGCTGTGTCTCTACTTCGTAGTGAAAGAACGATCACGGACATCGCCTCAGAAGTTGGGTTTCCAAGTACCAACGCGTTGATCGATGCCTTCAAACGGCGTTTTAGCGTTACACCAGGGCAATACCGTCTCGTAAATGAGCAAGATGTCGCTGAGTCTAAGGAGAACAATACGGCAAGTGTGGGATTCTCGACCGATTTTTCTACACTGATGCAGCATTTGCAACACCCCGAGCAATCCAATGTCAAACCCCAAGTCAACGAGATACATGATCTTCATGTGGACACTAGCCGTAAGATTCGGACGCTGAGTCATAACTGGCGGACATTGATTAATGCAGGATATGCCAAAGATCTGTTGAATGGCGCGGTACAAGCGCAAATACGAAAGATCCAAAAGGAGATTGGCTTTCGCTATATGCGCTGCAAAGGTCTGTTGGACGATGACATGATGCTATATGTCAGCAAAATGTCGGGCAGCATAGATTATAACTTTGTTTATATTGATGAGGTACTGGACTTCATGCTTTCAGTCGAGTTACAACCTTATGTGGAATTCAGTTATATGCCCTCAGCATTAGCGAGAGAAGCCGTGTTTCCATTCAAGAGGCCAAGCATCTTATCTATGCCCGAAAAATTAGACGAATGGCTCGCCCTTGTGACTTCTCTTGTTCGGCATTTCATTGACCGGTATGGGATCGAGTCAGTTCGGGAATGGAGGTTCGCTCCCTTCGTGAGTCCAGAGTTTTCGGGCTATGGTGTGTTTACAATGGAAGAATACTGGGTGCTTTATCGAGAGACCAGCCTCGCGATCCGTGCTATCGATCCACTGCTTCATATCGTTGGTCCAGGAAGCAACATTGATTCAAGTGATTTAATCAGCGACTTTCTAGTGTCTTGCAGTAAGGGTACCTGTATGCCCGACTCATTGGCTCTACGTGCTTATCACAGCATATTACCATCACAAGAAGACACTGGTCTAAAGCTTATGGCTGAGGATGAAGCTTTTGCTCTTGCTGCAAGCGGCGATGAACAGTTTTTGGGGCACGCGTTGCACAAGGTCAAAAAGTTACTGCGTCAACGTGGTTTCGGCAATCTGCCCGTAATTCTTGAAGAGTGGAGTAATAGCATATGGCAGCGTGATTTGTGCAACGATACCTCCTACAAATCCGCTTTTCTATTCAAAAACATTCTGGAAAACTACGACCAGTTTGAGGCTATGGGATACTGGTCGTTAAGTGACCATATGGAGGAGATCGTTCCTTCATCGGATCTTTTTCATGGCGGGTTTGGTTTATTCACTCGCGGGGGATTGCCCAAAAGCTGTTATCGTGCGCTGCAGTTGTTGCGGTATGCAGGAAGCTGCCTGATAGCTGAAGGTGATGGGTATTTTATAACTTCTTCAAAAGGTGAAATACAGATATTTTTATATAATTATTGTCATTATGATACACTGTATCGCTATCGCCATACCACTCACCTGACTCAAACCGAACGGTACAACGTGTTCAATATACGCAATTCCCGTCAGTATCACATTTGTCTCGACGACTTAACGCCGGGTGTTTATACAGAGCGTAGGTATTCGGTAGGTCCGGATGGGGGAAGCGCCTTTGACGAATGGCTTAGTATGGGCGCGCCTAAGGACATGCGTCCAGAAGAATGGTCTTATCTTGAAAGTCGGTCCCTGCCGTTATTTCAAATGCGGTCGCAGCAAGTGACAGCGAATTTTGTGGTAAATGCTGTTGTACAGCCACATGAGGTACAAGTGATTAGACTAACACGTTAAATAGAAAATAGTATATCGAGGATGACATTATTGTCGTCCTTTTTTTGTTTTTTTATATTGTATTTTTGCTCTCGAAGTCATTCGTGAAATCGCTTTCATTAATAATGATAAAAGAAGGATATAACAAAAGAAATATTGCGATATTTTTTCTGCAATTACAAATCTATAATTAAGTTATGGCAACCCATACAAATCGCCGCGNNTACAATATTCGAAAAGGAGCATCATCATGGAACGTAAATATTCTCAACAGCTTCTTACATCTATTCTTGAAAGACAGCATGTCATTAATGAAAATGGGCTGGATATCCTGATTAAGCCCATTCCTGAAACCGATGAGCCTGGCGTGCTAGATCCTCGCTTTTATCAGAGTATGGAGTCACTCCTGAAAGGCTTCAAGGGCATGTTGGTTAAGATGATGTTGAAAGGCAGCCGAAAGAAAAATATACAAAAAAGTGCAGCTCAAATGCGCAGGATGATGAATGGCGTGAATAGCATTCCGATCACTGATGGCGTTGATGTGAAGCATGCGAAGGTTCAGAACGGAGATGTGGCAGTACCTGTGCGAATTTATACCCCGCAGAAGAAGAGCGAAGGTCTGCAGCCTGTGTTCTATTACATCCACGGAGGTGGTTTCGTAGCAGGTGGACCTGATGTAGTAGAGGAGATGTGCAAGCTCGTGGTTGCGAATACCGGCTGCGTATCGATTCAGGTTGATTACCGCCTAGCTCCAGAGAACCCATACCCTGCTGGGCTCGACGACTGTTATGCCGTGTTGAAATGGGTATATGCTCACGCCGAAGAATTCAATGGTGACCCGAATCGCATCTGTATTTCTGGAGATTCCGCAGGTGGGAATTTAGCCACGGTGTGTGCAATGAAAGATCGGGATGAGGGAACTCAGATGGTAAAGGCGCAGGCACTACTATATCCAAGCGTGGACGCAGCAGGAATGAAGGAACATATGCAGCGCAGAGATGTTTATGAAATATCCCCGTCTCAGGATAAACAGATTCGTTCGATACTGGACCTGCTGAGCGGCGGTTTAGGAACTGTCAGCTTAGGTGAATATTTGGGGGTGCCCGATGATACAATCCCTCATGTTAGCCCGCTGCGAGGAGATCTGATAGGGATGCCGCCTACCGTTATTTTGTTTGGTGAATATGACTTTTTGCGTATAGAGGATGATGCATATGCCTTAAAGCTGAAGGAGTCGGGCGTCAAAGTGAAAACGGTTCGTTACAAAGGACTTTCCCACGGCTTTGCCGATCAGGTGGGGGTCACACCGCAAGCGGAAGATAGTTTGAATGAAATTGGAAAATTCATGTTAGAGAATGTGTGATCTGAAGATCGAAAAGCAAAGCTATTGTGGTTTTGTTGCTGGTCCGCATCCAATAGTGGGAGCACAGTAGTCAACTATAATCAAAAAGTCGCTCATTGCGGCTTTTTTTGTTTGTTAGTGGGCTCATTCATTGTTCCGGCCATAATGGAATATTAGGTCTGTCGCCAATCGAATGAATGTTAACCACTCAAATCGTATGGTGCTAGGCCATTTTTACTGTTTTCAGGCGAAACATAAGAGATCATTCAAAAAGAGAGGGCCCCACAAGGTCGTACTGAATTATCTGGCGCCAAATGCTAAGTTTTATCAGGGGGAGTGCTACACTAGAGTTCAGTGATTACCAAAATAGGAGTGATATTTTGCAGACAAAGATCAGCCTGGAAGGCGAATGGAACTTGCAATTGGATGGAACAAAACAGGGACTGGCTGTTCAGAGCTCTTATGCAATGTGCGATGCCCACTGGGACATGTACAGACCGACCTGCCAAATACGATGAATTGTTGTGAACTAAAACGATACGGGATGAAAAGTCGGTACCCGGATTTTGAAGGAAGAATGGGGCCACGAGGGAATTGCCGTTAGTTATGACGTGATAATTGAAAGGCAGGAAATAAGGTGATAAACCTTGTTCCTGCCTTTTTGTTTTATAACTGGGAGGATATGATTTTCTTAACTTTACGGAATTTATACCTTCATAAATAGTGGTAAATATTATGGATTAGTATGAAAATGGTTCTTTCGATTATTAGTATATTTATAAGCAAGAATAAAACTGTGGATAAAAGGAAAAGATGATAAAAAAGAACCGGAGGATTGCTGCACCATGATCGAAGCCTTTCAACTAATAAAGAAGCAGCTAGCTTCCTCAAGCGATATGAAGAAGGAACTCGTTCGAATTCAGGATATTGAGTTGGAGATCCTCTACTTGGTCAGCGTTTGCGATGAAAAGAAAATCAAGGCTGATCTGATCTACTCCATACTAGAATGCTCGAGTAAAGAGGAATTCAAAGATTATCTTACTTCACTTCCCGACATCAGCAAACCGGAAAAGGAACAAGACATTTTGCAGAAGTTGATGATCGGCCATGCCTGTATTCAGATGGAAAACGAGCTTTTCTTGTTCAGCGCGAAAAAAGTGATCAATAATCAGCTTGGGGATGCAAGCTCGGAAACGGCGATTTATGGCTCGCAACATTCATTCAGCGATGTGATTGATACAAATCTCAATTTGATTCGGTATCGTTATCCCTCTCCAAATCTTGTTTATGAGCAAAGAAAGCTTAGGGGATTACCACAGACAGAAGTCGGTTTGGTTTATGATAGTCTTCTAGTTGATAAAGGAGTATTAAGTGAACTTCAAACGCAGCTCGCTTCGATTAAACCGGATGTCATTCTTTCGGCGGCACACCTTCAAAGATTACTTACTAGTCGTAAATACTCACTTTTTCCTACATTGATGATTACAGAAAGACCGGATCGCGTCGCGTTAAATCTGATACAAGGTAAAATCGTTCTTCTTGTCGAAGGTAGCCCATTCGTTTTAATCGCCCCGGCTACTTTTTATGATTTTATTTCCTCGATGGATGATGCTTTTGAGCAGTTATGGATCAGTTTAAGCCTTGTGGTGCTACGTTATATCGGCATTTTCATTACGGTGCTGCTTCCTGGCATCTATATCTCTATGGTCTCATTCAACCCTGAGTTGTTTCAAGCCCAACTCGCCTTCTCTATAGCTGGTAGCCGTGCGAGTATTCCCTATCCGTCGTACATTGAAGTGCTCATTATGATGTTCTTAATCGATACCTTAATCGAAGCTAGCATACGGCTTCCCAAATCGATTAGTGCGGCGGCAACGACGGTTGGCGGATTAATTCTAGGACAAGCTGCGCAGCAGGCAAATCTGGTTAGCAATATCATGATTATCGTAACTGCCGCCATTGGTATCGCCAATTTTGTCGTACCGATCAATGCTATGAGTTTTGCATTACGGATTGTCAAATATCCTTTTATCTTGTTAGCTAGTTTATTTGGATATGTGGGCCTAATCGCAGGACTATTTTGTTTGATCGTTTACTTGAACGATTTAAAGAGCTTTGGTGAACCTTATTTAAAAGTGTTTATTGGAGAGCATGAAAAATTCGGAAAATAATAAAGGAAAGGAGGATGCTTTTCATTGAATCGATATGTTTTTTATGTATTATGGTGTGATGGGTTAACCATCTCAGGTCTTTTATTATATAACCTTTTATTGGATGAACGGTTTAATGGAAGCATGATGGCTATCGTGATAAGTGCGGTTAGCGGCATGATATTTCTTGTAACAATGACGAAGTCATTAGGGCATTTTCCAAAGCAAGGTTTGCCTGAAATCTTTCGGATGTTTTTGCCGGCAGGGGCAAGAGTATCTTTATTAATATTTTTTTCAATTATGACTATAACAAAAGGATGTATCATGATAGGATACGCATCATCCTTTTTTAATATGTATCTAACAGATGTAAAAACAATTATTATCTTAGCATTTATGTTTCTTACTGTATCTTGGGGAGCTACAAGGTCAAGTAAAACAATCTTAAGTACGCTAGAGCTGGTTCTTTTTATTTGTATTCCTATAATGTATTACATTTTAACAAAAGCCGTCTTTAGCCAAGGAATAGAGTGGAATTCCATTAAAGCAATGTCAGATTATGTATTCACTTGGCCAAAATGGGAAACGATTACTGCAGCAAATATTGTTTTCTCTGGATTCGTCAGCTTGATCATATTTAACCGAGTTGTCCCCAGTAAAATCAAATGGAAGTTCACCCCCATTATCCTACTTGTTAATCTTCATATTTTGGTCATTGGTTTGCTTATTTCCATTGGGATTCATGGCACTTACGGGGTGGGAAATTATATAGCCCCCACGTATTCTGCATTAGATTCTATTGGTATCATGTCAGGGTTATTCTCTCGTACGATTATGCCTTATTTTCTCATAGTCCTTTTTTTGCTCCTAATTTATGCGGCTGTAACCATTCATGTTGGACTTGAACTGTTGAAAGGATGCTTCTCTATGGAATTTCAAAACAATCCACGAAAGGAACAACTATTATCTTGGACAATCTGCGGCCTATTCACCGTCATTACAATGATCTACTTCAACACATTCACACTAAAACAAATCAAATACCATACAGTCAATTGGCTTGAGCTGCGATTTTATACCGAATTTCTGATGGTCGCGCTTATGGCGTTGTTTGCTGTAATGAAATGGAAGCGCAGAGCATGAAAACCATCTTCCTGTTACTCCTCTGCTTTACAGTGGCTATACAATCGGGTTGTGCCTTCAAGGATATCGACAAACGAATATTCGTGATCGCCATCGGAGTAGATAAATCGGATGATGTAAATAATCCATATCGCGTGACTTTAAAATTAGCTTTACCCGCCCAAAAAATTGATCCTTCTGTGAATAATACTCAAATTATAAGCGAGAATTCCGAAACGATAACAGGCGCGATCGGGCGGATAACCACAAAAATATCGAAAGATCTCAATTATGGCCTCTTAGAAGTATGTATTTTGGGTGAATCATTAGCCCATGAGAGTATCAAAGAGCCGCTTAGTTGGCTGTCGCGAAGATTCGATATTCCGATGGAGGGGATGGTGGCATTAGGAAAGCCTAACGCGGAGACCGTTCTTAAAATGAAACCAAAATCGGAAAATTTTTCAGGTAATGCATTGTTTTTAAGCCTGTCCGAATCGGGATCAATCTCATCGTTCACGGTTCCCGAACAATTTTATGATTTCTATCGTCGAACCACTGAAAAGGGCATGGACCCCTACTTGCCGGTCATCGAGGCTGAAAAAGAGGTATACAAAATTGATACGGCTGCTCTTTTAGACAAGCAGAAGATAAAAACGATTTTGACTCCAGAGGAAACTCGCGTCTTTAAAGAACTGCTTAAAAGTTATCCTCATTTCGAAATCACCACAAAAATGGTAGATCAACCTTTCGTCTTGGCCATTGAACAACTGAAGAGGCGCTATACGATTGATACAAACAATAAAAATAAACCAGTTATTCATGTATCTGTCCAAATGCGCGGAATTGTAGAAGAATTCGTAAACCTGCTGTATGAAGACAATTGGGATGAATTTGAAAAGAATGTTGAACAGGAAGAGAAGACGAAGATATCAAGCTTGCTGAAAAAGCTGCAAACAAACGGGATAGATCCACTCGGTTTCGGATTGCTCTATAGAGCTACCCGGCATGAAGGGGATAAGGAATGGGAGCAATGGCAGACCATTTATCCCGAGGCTGTATTTGATGTACATGTTAAAGTTTCTATGCAGGGAACGGGAGCAATAAAATAACAAATTTCAAGATTTCGTTGTACATAAGCTTTTAGAGGTGCATATGTACCTCTAAAAACTTTTTTGCATATCCTGGCAACATCACAGTGTTTTCTGTATTGTACGGTGGAAAAATAGAGCATCACTTTTTTCTTTGTAAAGCATTTACTTGGATCACACACCTTTTGGACTACGAACTATTATGATAATTACAGAATAATCTCAAACGCATGAGAAAGTATTACATACTTCATGTGGTTTTTTCTTGTGAAAAAGCAATGGCATCCTGAGTACGTCTGTTTATAATCAAACTCGTTAAAGATTCATGGAGACATATAACAAAATGTAATCCGTTTTGTTATCATTTATAAAATGCCTAAACTACTCCTTATGTGAAGTCCTTATCATCAAAAGCAATTACATATACGGATGCGTTTAAGCAATTGTTCATCTTAGAAAATAACAAGGGCAAGTTACCGTGAGAAATATTTGAAAAATGTGGTTTTGACGTAACCGTTATCGGGATCCAAAGAGTCGAATCCTCAGGAAAGAGATGGCGTGCGAACTATCAGGAGAATGGAATCTTAGGTTTACAGGATACAAGAAGTCATGCGTCAGGAAGACCTCTTCAGTCTAATCTAAAGGATTTATTTCACCTCCATTTTTTAAGTATCAAAATTAGAATTGTTCATGAAAAATAAAAAAATGTTAAAGAAAGGTATCTTTAAAATAGATTCATTCATTCCATTAAGTTTGGCTATTGATGTCAAACAAAAAACCTAATAAACTACGTGGATGCATATATTAAAAAGTATGACTCTTAAATATGTTGATAAATTAAGCCCCAAGTAAGGGCTTTTTTTTTCTGAAAATTAGGGGAGCGGCAAAGGGACAAGAACATAGTCGCATTGCCGATTTAATAAACGCCTAATTGTTATTGCATACGTCCCGAATTGTTACGGTTTGGGCGTTTTATGATCTGTGAAAACAACTCGTTGTATCTGTCGTACTCTTCAGAACGATTAATTCCGTGAGCTGCAGAAACTGGCCTAAAATAACGAATCAGGATAATTCAATTATAATTGTTTTCACTATCCAGTTTATCAGTAGAAGCTGGTAAACTATACATATATTAAGTGGAATTGGGAGAATAGACGTTGGATGTGAAGATATCTTTTTAAAATCAGCGATTATATATTCGTACGTAGAAGCAGAATTAGTTGGACACATTCTATCACGCTAAAGGAGAGATTTTTTGACTAATAATGAGGTAGTTAAAATCTTTGATGCATATTTGCTTCCATTAGTATCAGAGTTGTACGAGTTAGAAGGTTATGAAACGTGGCTGATTAAGGCACATACCGGAGGGCGGAATGTCGTTTATAACTGTGAGAAAGTTGGTGCTGATGCAAAAATACTCAGGATCGCCTTCTTAAATGACAGAAGTNNCTGTCTCGGATGTAGTCAACTCCAGGAATGGGGAGCTGCTGGAAGAGATCACTCATAATAATTACACCTTTGCATCAATTGTCAAAAGAATATACGCCTGTCCATCGTCGGTATAGTTTTTTGGATAAATATAATGTCGAGTTTATCAATAAACTGATCCCCGACACCTTACCTCTTCTTAAGAGAAGTTGGTAGAGCTCCTGAAAACCTTAGAAGGATTAGAAAGAAACCTTGCGTCCTTTGGTATGATCCATTTTGATTACAACGATGGGAATTATATGATAGATTTTGATACCGGGCAAATCACTGTATATGATTTCGATAATTCATGTTTTGGTTGGTACATGTATGACCTGGCAGATCTCTGGAGAAGCGGAGTAGGCTGGATAGCGGCTGAACCAGACGCGGTAAACGCAAAAAATTCATGGATGACTATTTTACAACAGCCCTTGAGGGATACAGATCAGAGACCCGGATCGAAGATTCGATGTTGGAGAAATTGCCCTTATTTATCAAAGTGACCCTCATGGAACAGATTGTAGATGAGTTCGAGTGTATGCGGAATCATGGTGAAGAGCCGGAGTGTGATGAAGAGTTGTCATATTGCATAAAATGCCTGGAAGACGATATCCCGTTCATAGGATTTTTCCATGAAATTTACTCGTGGGAAGAACCCTTTCAGTATGAGGAACGAGATACTTAATCTTTTTGTAATGGTGGAGGCAGTGGTATAGTGTTTTGAATATGCTGCGGCTCAATTCATACTGGACTCTAATAAACGGAAGTTGGAGCGATGATGGCTTACGAGAAACCGAACTTGGACATGAGTGAAATTGAAAAAGTATTGTGGAATCATCTCACACCTGGTGCGGTTGAGATTACACCGCTGTCTGGTGGCAACTTAAGCAACGTGTTTTCTTTCATCCTCGAAGGGAAAGGCTATGTTGTGAAATTCAGCGATCTGGAACGTACGTATGAGACGGAAAGCTATATATCGAATTTGCTGTCGAGCCAAGGCATCCCTTTCCCCAAATGTTTGGCGTTAGGGAGAACTAGCCAGTTAACTTATTTGATCATGGAGCGGATGGAAGGACGCAGCCTGTCCGATTGCACGGCAGAGGAACAAACCCATCAGTTGCCGGAGATTATCGGCATCTTGACAAGACTGGCCGAAGCGGATATTGGGGCAACTAACGGGTACGGGTGGATCGGACCTGACGGCAACGGATCCTATTCATCTTGGAAGGACTTCGTCGTTGCCGTAAATGCTGAAGATCAGACGGGGACGTTCTGGGAGAACTGGCATGAACTCTTCCGCACGTCTTGCTTGGAGAGAGACGTATACGAAGAAATCTATAGTCGTTTGATGACCTACGTACCATATAATGAATCGAACAGAAGCTTTATACACGGAGATTTTCACCAGTGGAATATTTTGTCCGACGGAACACGGATTACCGGCATCATTGATGGGAATTGCATGTACGGTGATTTTCTCGTAGACCTTGCGATTCTCGATCGGCATATGCCGTGGAGTGGTGTCATTAAAGCGTATCAAGACTATCAAGAGAAAGCCAAAATCGCGACTCCTTATTTTAAGGAGCGGTTAATCGGCGCCTATTATTTCAAAGGACTTGATGGACTTCGATTCTACGCTAAGATGGGATGGAGAGAGGCCTATCAGAACACACGGCATTTTTTACTAAACCTGAAAGATTAACGAAAGTACGCTTGCGGCAACCGACTCTGCCTGTGGAACCAGGAAATGGGATCAATAGATCTAACACGTAATATAGCTTGGTATTCCAAAAAATAGGAGCCTATTAAAAGATTGAGAGCACCCGTTTGTTTAAATGGGGGCTCTTTTATTTATGGAGCGCAAGCTGATGCTTGCTATAGAGCTTCAGGCTTACGATCTGTAATAATTGCACCTGAATTTGCCATTAATCCACTATCTATAGCTTTGTCCAACTTGATAAAATGTAAGCGCAATCATAAAATCTATCAATTGGAGGAGTACGGCATGAAAAAGATTGGTGCAGGTTTTATATTCTTATTTGTGATGTGCGCAGCATTATCCACAACTGCGTTCGCTAAACAGCCTTATTCATCCTACTGGTTTCCAGAGCAATTGCTTCAGTGGAGTCCTGCATCCGACCCGGATGCGGTATTCAACCAGAGCACAATCCCGCTGCAAGACCGCTTTGTGACAGATGGAGTTAACTCTCATGCGACAAAAGCGCCGAAAGTTATGGCTCTATCAGCACTGAACTCGGGAACAAGTGGTGTGCCCTCACAGGGTTCGGACAAATTTGGAGCTAACACGTTTACTTATTGGCAGTATGTTGACAAGCTTGTCTATTGGGGCGGATCTGCCGGTGAAGGGATCATCGTACCGCCAAGCGCTGATACTATCGACGCGGCTCATAAGAATGGCGTGCCGATCATCGGAACGGTGTTCTTCCCGCCAACTGTGTATGGAGGGAAATTTGAATGGGTGAAGCAAATGCTTCAGCAGAACAGCGATGGCTCCTTTCCTGCCGCAGATAAGCTGATCCAGGTTGCGAAGTATTACGGATTTGACGGTTGGTTCATTAACCAGGAGACTGAGGGTGGAACACCAGCTGACGCACAGCAAATGAAAGCTTTCCTAAGTTATCTAGAATCGCACAAATCTGCATCTATGCACATCGTATGGTACGACTCCATGACCAAGGAGGGCAGTATCAATTGGCAAAATGCACTAAATGACAAGAATGCAATGTTCCTGCAAGACAATAAGAAGCAGATAACAGACAATATGTTTCTGAACTTCTGGTGGAAAGAACTTAAAAGCTCAGCAGAGAAGGCCAGAAGCTTGGACAGAAGTCCGTATGACCTGTATGCAGGCATCGATGTTGAGGCCAAGGGTTACGATACGAAGGTGAACTGGAATCTGCTGTTCCCGGATGGTCAACCTGCAGTCACTTCCCTTGGTATTTACCGCCCGGACTGGGCTTTTAACAGCGCGGAGAGTATGGAGGACTTCTTCGCACGCGAGAACAAATTCTGGGTGGGGCCAAACGGGAATCCGGGCAATACCGCGAGCGATCAGGCCTGGAAAGGAATCGCGAACAATGTGGTAGAATCATCCTCTGTAAATGAGCTGCCTTTCATCACCAACTTCAATACAGGAAGCGGACAGAAATATTATGTTCTAGGGAAGCAGGTACGGGATAAGGGATGGAATAACCGAAGCCTGCAGGATATCCTGCCAACATGGCGCTGGATCGCAGACAGCAAAGGAACATCGCTTACTCCGGAGCTCGATTGGTCCGATGCGTATTACGGCGGCAGTTCGCTGAAGGTATCAGGTGATCTGAGCCATAACAATGCGACACATCTGAAGCTCTACAAGACAGACCTTAAAATCGAAGCAAGTACGAAGCTGTCAGTCACGTATAAAACACTGAACAAGCCAAGCCTGAAGATGGGTCTTGCTTTCGCAGATCAACCCGACCAATTTGTCTTCCTTAACGTGAAGGATAAGACAGCACCAGGCTGGACTACCGAAACATTGAATTTGACCCCATACAAAGGGAAACGGATCGTAGCGTTGTCACTTTATTTTGATACCAAGGACACGATTAGTGATTATTCCATTCAAATAGGCCAGCTCTCCATCCAAAATGCTAACGACCCGATAAAAACGCTGCCGGCGGTTCGCGAACTGACAGTCACTCAATCCGATTTCCGCGATGGAATTTATGGAGATGCTAGATTGGAGTGGAAACAGCTTGACCAGCAGGTGAAGCAATACGAAATCTATCGTGTACTGCCAGATGGCAGTGAGGTACTTTTGGGTGCAACGCCAAATCATGTGTTTTACGTTCCTGAAATGAGAAGAATAGACAAGGAAACGTTCACAGCATTGAAGGTCGTTGCAATCAATGGAAGATACGAGCAAGGTCAGGCATCCAGCGTGAAGATCAGCTGGCCAGCTTATCCGAAGCCGATTGCGGAGTTCAAGGCTGATCGGACCTTGGTGGCTCCAGGTGAGAGCGTAAACTTCACCGACCTGTCGACCGAAGTGACAGAAGAATGGTCATGGAACTTCGAAAGCGGAAGCCCAGCTGTCAGCACATCGAAGAACCCGATTGTAACGTTCAATCAGGAAGGCGTGTATAGCGTGACACTGACTGCAACCAACAGTTCGGGCCAAGACACAATTACGAAAAAGGCGCTTATCACAGTGAGCAAGGAAGCAGGTGCGGTGAAGAATTTAGCACTTGGCAAAACTGCAACAGCTGATCATGCATGCGGGGAAAAAGAAGGAGCAACAAACGCCTTAGACGGTAAAGTGACGGATAACAGCAAATGGTGTGCACTTGGAAATCTGCCTCATTGGCTTCAAGTCGATCTCGGAGCCGAGCATCAAATCAGCTCTTTTATCATCAAGCATGCTCAGAGCGGAGGAGAATGGTCCGGGTTTAATACCAGCGATTATACCATTCAGGTGAGCAGCGATGGATCGAACTGGACTGATGTCGTCAAAGTCCAAGGAAACTCAGCAGCCGAGTCGACAGACGCGATTGCATTGGTGAAAGCCCGCTATTTAAAATTATTGATTCTTAAGCCCACGCAGGGAGCCGATACTGCAGCGCGAATCTATGAGTTTGAAGTCAAGGGACTGTAATTCCAATATTAAAGCAAATAAACCGTACGCCTAAATAAAGGGCTGCGGTTTATTTGCTTTAACAAGCCTCGTCTCTTTTTACTAGTCCGCGATGTTCACACTCCGAATGCATTCTAATGATAGCGAGAAATCAAAAAAAGAACCTGAGTAGTTTATCAGGTTCTTTAATATTGCATATGAACAGACACGATGATATAATCGGATCACGACTACCGCGAGTTTAATAGACATAGTTTTTTCAACTTACATTAATAATGTACCATGCTGCTAAACTCTTGTCAAATGTTTTTTCTCAATTTAATGGTTAGGAGAGATTTTAAATGAGTTCTTTGGTTCTCAGTTTTCAGGAAGTGGAAAATACGCAGCTATTGCTCGTTGGCGGAAAAGGGTTGAATTTAGGGAGTTTATCAAAAATTGAAGGAATACAAGTACCAGAAGGATTTTGTGTTACAACCGTGGGTTATCAAAAAGCCATAGAACAGAACGAAATGTATTTTGCTTTGTTGGATCGATTAACTATCCTAAAAGTAGAAGATCGAGATCAAATTAGTGAAATCAGCAAAAAGATTCGACAAATCATTATGGAAGTAGAAATTCCTTCGGATGTTGTGAAGTCAGTTACTCACTATCTCTCTCAGTTAGGTGAGGAACATGCTTATGCAGTGCNNACATGCCTCTTTTGCAGGTCAACAAGACACCTTTTTAAATATCATCGGCGTCGATGCCATCTTGCAGCATATCAGCAAATGTTGGGCTTCACTATTTACAGATCGCGCGGTAATCTACCGTATGCAAAATGGATTTGACCACAATCAGGTTTATTTATCTGTTATTGTGCAAAAGATGGTTTTCCCACAGGCCTCAGGAATTTTATTTACTGCTGATCCGATGACTTCTAACCGAAAGTTGCTATCCATCGATGCCAGTTTTGGGCTTGGAGAAGCTCTGGTCTCTGGGTTAGTATCTGCCGATTGTTATAAAGTACAGGAAGAAGAAATCATTGATAAGAGGATTGCAACCAAAAAATTGGCTATCTATGGACTAAAAGAAGGTGGAACAGAAACCCGGCAGATCGATCTCGATCAGCAAAAGATTCAAACACTTACGGAACAACAAATTTCACAACTGGCACGCATAGGTAGAGAGATTGAAGCTTATTTCAGTTACCCACAAGATATCGAATGGTGTTTGGCCAACGATACATTTTATATTGTTCAGACCCGTCCAATCACTACTTTATTTCCGATCCCTGAAGTGAATGATCAAGAAAATCACGTTTACGTATCTGTCGGGCATCAACAAATGATGACGGATCCCATGAAACCACTAGGGTTGTCATTTTACCTGTTAACGACTCCTGCACCTATGCGTACAGCTGGCGGAAGATTGTTTGTTGATGTGACAACACATCTGGCTTCGCCTGTCAGCAGAGAAATGATAATTAATACCTTGGGGAAATCCGATCCGCTCATAAAAGATGCACTCATGACCATCGTAGCGCGAGAAGATTTTATAAAATCGTCACCAGATGTTAAAAAAGTACCTAGTCCCAATAAAAGCAATGAAGGGATATCGTCTGCGGATTCTCAAGCACAAATCGATAGCGATCCGACAATCGTTACTGATTTGATTAAGAAGAGTCAAGCATCGATAGAAGAGTTACAACGACACATCCAAACGAAATCTGGATCAGATTTATTTGATTTTATTCTAGAAGATCTACAGCAATTAAAGAAGATTCTATTTGACCCACAAAGTTTGGGTGTGATTATGGCGGCTATGGATGCTTCATCATGGATCAATGAAAAAATGAACGAGTGGTTAGGTGAAAAAAACGTAGCAGATACGCTTTCTCAATCTGTACAGGGCAATATTACTTCGGAAATGGGTCTGGCGCTATTGGATGTCGCAGATGTGCTTCGTCCTTATCCAAAAGTAATTCATTATTTACAGCATGTAAAAGATGAAAACTTCTTGGATGAGCTAGTTAAGTTTGATGGTGGACAGGAAACGCAAGACGCTATCCAGGCATACCTCAACAAATACGGAATGCGATGTAGCGGAGAAATCGANNACTCGTTGGAGCGAAAAACCAACTACACTTGTCCCCATGATTCTTAGTAATATCAACAACTTTGAGCCTAACACCAGCCATCGGAAATTTGAACAAGGGCGACAGAAAGCTTTGAAAAAAGAACAAGAGTTATTAGAACGATTGAAGCAATTACCGGATGGTTAACAAAAAGCCAATGAAACAAAACGAATGATCGACCTAATCCGGAATTTCAGCGGTTATCGGGAATATCCCAAATACAGTATGGTTAATCGCTACTTCGTTTATAAGCAGTCTCTACTGAAAGAAACTGAACAACTCGTACAAGCGGGCGTTATTCTTGAAAAAGAAGATATATACTATCTCACTTTTGAAGAACTTCACGAAGTCGTAAGCACAAATAAACTGGATTACCAAATCATAAGCAAACGAAAAGATGAGTACAAATTATATAAAAAACTAACTCCACCACGTGTTATCACGTCTGATGGTGAAATCATTACAGGTGATTACAAACGAGAAAATCTCCCAGCCGGAGCAATCGTAGGTCTAGCGGTTTCTTCTGGAGTTACAGAAGGACGAGCACGTGTCATCTTAAACATGGAAGAGGCAGATCTGGAAGATGGAGATATATTAGTCACCTCATTTACTGATCCTAGTNNAGTTGGTGGTCTGATGACCCATGGAGCAGTTATCGCACGTGAATATGGATTACCAGCAGTTGTCGGAGTGGAGAATGCTACCAAGCTGATAAAAGATGGGCAACGAATTCGCGTGCACGGAACAGAAGG
The DNA here is from genome assembly GCA_002438345.1 of Paenibacillus sp. UBA6285. GTDB lineage: Bacteria > Bacillota > Bacilli > Paenibacillales > Paenibacillaceae > Paenibacillus_AQ. Next base: position 9,815 of record DJUJ01000133.1, on the reverse strand, counting down.
GTATATCGAGATATTATAAAGGGCGGTATTTAAGACACCGGCGTGGCCGGAATGAATCGAAGGGAACACCCTTAATTCTCGTCCGATGACTTAAACGCTAATAAGGAATGGTCCGCTAAAGAGAAAATGAGTTGAGCCAACTCATTGCTTGATATAATGAATTTTTCTAGTATCCACTGCTGTATAATCGCTAAGCTTCCATTAACCAAATAAGCATAAGTAAAGCGTTTCATATTTTCAGGAACGTCAAGCTGAAGGTGATTGTCAATATTCATCAGTATTTCATTAAGCAAACGTTTTGAAAACAACACGTTATCATTTGATTTGAGTAGCATAACGGCAAACAGATCATCATTCTTTTTGATGTAATCTAAAAAGGCCAATATATAAGTAATGCCCCTGTCATTAGCTTCGATTTTTTCTAGATATTCACTTGTGTTATCAATAATCTCCTGCTCTACATGTTCTAGCAGCTCATATGCATTTGCATAATGCAAATAAAAGGT
>DJUJ01000133.1:2161-9298 GCA_002438345.1 Paenibacillus sp. UBA6285 | reverse complement strand
TTTCTTTGAGCAGACTAATCAAGCTCTGCTTCAGCAGCAGTTTGGTTAACCTTTCACGTTGATTCATCGTAGATTCGCCTCCAATATAATAAAGTTTTTCATATAATCGACAGATTACCTTAAACTGTCTAAGTCACATCAGTTCGATAATCAACTGGTGGTTGTTAAATAGACACTGTGTCTGTATTCTGAAGGGAGACGATTGACTTGTCAATAAACTTATGATGCAGGTGAAGAATATGGTGAAGAAAAAACGCGTCATGATAACAGGTGCAGCGGGCAATATGGGTGGCGAAACATTAAAGTTACTGCGAAACGATTTAGCGAAGTGCGAGCTATTACTCTTTGATTTAGACAATTCAACCAGCCGCCAAAAGCTGAAAGAATATGAGGGACTAAATGGTGTTAAAGTAGTCTATGGCGATTTACTAGACCGCAACCTGGTCTATGAATGTGTGAAGGATGCCGACATTGTGCTCCATATCGCTGCTTTTGTATCTCCTGCTGCAGACGAGTTTCCCGAACGAACCATGCAGATTAATTATGGTTCAGCGAAAAATATCGTCGACTCCATTAAGAAAAGTGGTCGTGCCCATGTAACGCGTTTCGTAAATATCGGTACAATTGCGGAAACGGGTGACCGTATGCCGCCGATCCATTGGGGGCGAGTGGGCGACCCTCTTAAACCAAGTGTTTACGACTACTATGCCGTTTCAAAAATTGCCGCCGAGCGTATGGTAATTGAATCAAACTTAAGCTATTGGGTGAGCCTCCGCCAAACGGGTATCATGGGCCCAGCGATGAGCAAGATAGAAGACCCTATTATGTTCCATAACTGTCTGGAAAATGTGCTTGAATACGTATCTGACCGGGATTCAGGACGTTTAATGCGGAACCTGTGCATCCAAGATATTGATGGAGAACTAGAGGATGGATTTTGGCAGCACATTTACAACATTGGCGGGGGTGAGAGCTGTCGAGTCAGCACGCTTGAGATGTATCGGGTGCTTTATGGAAAGCTTGGGATAACGAATCTCGATTATGTAATTGACCCCAAATGGTATGCAACACGGAATTTTCACGGACAATATTATTTGGATTCTGACAAGTTGGAGAACTATTTTCACTTTCGCCGTGATTCAATAGATTATTTCTATCAAAGCTACCTCGATAATCTTGGCGCACTTGTATCTGTAGCGAAAGTCATTACGAAGCTGCCCGGAGGACAAAAATTCATGGGTGCGATGATTAAGCGGACGATGAAAAAGCAGGCTGTGAAGGAACGCGGAACGATACGTTTTATCGAGGATAATGACATTGAGAAAATAGACGCTTATTGGGGCAGCAAGAACAACTGGGAGGCAATTCCTGCAAAGGTGTCCGAAATGAAGAAATTCGGGAATTGGGATAAAGTCATCAAGCTTGATCACGGCTACGATGAAAATAAGCCAGCATCACAATTAAATTTAGAAGATATTAAAGGTGCTGCGAAATTTCGTGGTGGTGAATGCCTTTCAAGTGACATGAAGACGGGGGATTGGACGGGCAAGCTTGATTTCAAATGTGCATTCGGCCATACCTTTACCGCAAGTCCCAAGCTTATGCTAGAAGGTGGACATTTCTGCCCGCAGTGTGAACTCGAAAGCTGGAATTACAAAGAACGTGCAAAGCGTGAACCGTTCTTTGCCCAGGTGTGGAACCCCATTCAAGGTAAGTCAGACGGACGCGAGTATAAGAAATCGTATCAGAATTAGATGGTATCGAGAAGTGAGGCAATAAATTCAGTTAACTAAATAAGCACTGGAGTTTTCTGAAAAAATTGGAGATCTAATCGCCTTGAGGGAGCTTACTCTGCGTGAGATCGCAGATGTGGATGAACGACTGGAGGCATGGGATCGGGATGAATCGCTATGTGGGCCTTGGCGCAGGCGTAAGGTAATTTTCGTCTGTATAAGATATGGGCTCCAGATCAGAACGATAAATCCTGTGCGGGTTTCGCATTGCCCATCGGTTAACTATCTGCTACGGAACGCCCGTCATATGGATATACTTATTATGGTTGATTTTGATCCGGATATTATAGATCAAGTACTTTAGCATAACCGGAGTACGATATGAACTTTCAAATTACACAAGATGCCGCCTTAGAAAACTAAGGGCGGTATTTTTATTATGTAGAGCGAAATTATTCGTCAAAGTCCTTGACTGTCACAGTAGTATGATATACAACGCTATTGAGAGGTGATGATATGAGTGAGAACAAAATTACATCCGACCTTCTACGCGGACATACCGATACGATGGTTTTACGGCTCTTGTTCGAAGCTGATCGCTATGGATATGAAATTGTTAAATTAATTGCTGAGCGCTCTGGGGGCGAGTATGAATTAAAAGAAGCCACGATGTATAACCGATCCCACGCTGGGTTCGGCTATTAATAATATAAATTTCGTGTAGAAGATATAGAGATGCGTACATCATGTAATATAGATGGAACAATAACGAAGGCAGGTCACCTATGAAGCGAAAACACTGGATGCAAGGTTCGTTGTCAGACGCTCCGAATGTAAGCCGGCGAACTGTTCAGCTCCGGTTAGGAGGGCTACCGCAGAATCTGGATAGCATTATTTTCAATAAACAAAGAGAAGCTGGATTTTGAATTTCTTGCATAAGCACGGCACTATTATGGAAAACTTCTGTAGTGCGAATAAACAGCATAATTCCATTTTTGGGAGGTGACAATTATGAGCAAACCGGATAATCGCAAGGATAACGTTGAACACTTGCAAAACGCGATTCAGAACACGATAGAAAACTACCAGGAAGCGAACGATTATCTTGAAGAATTTGGAGATGAAATTTCAGTACAGGAAAAAACTCAAATAGCTGAAAAAAACGAACGCCGTAAACATAGTATTTCCGGATTTCAAGAAGAAATCAAGGACGAATCAACGCACCAGCAAAACTCATAATAGGGAGATTTATTTTGATTTCCTAGGAGGTTAACAGTATGACAAATCAGGATCCGAAAGAGCTTCTAAAGCAAAAACACGAGCTTGATGAGCAAAAAAGGCAGTTCACAAATTTTGCCCGAAGTGCTTGCGGCCATGGTGAGTTANNACCGACTACCTGACGAACAAAACCGTATGAAATCTGTTGAGAACAGACAGGATTGATCTTAAGAAAGCTATAAAAATAAGCCGATCTTTTTCTGGATCGGCTTAGAAAATGATTATTACTTTGTCCCTTAATGTGTTTTAGAAACCTAGCGACTCTCCTATAGTTGGAAACTTTACCTGGGAAAATAAGCTGACTAGCTGTTTGAGTAGAGGATGGAACTGCCGTGTAGTGACACGGCACTTTCTAGTAAGTATCGTCTTATTCTCTGGCTGCATACTGGAAATAAAAGATACCGGCAAAGAAATAGCCCCTTTGCATTTAGCAAAGGTTATCGAGGCATTCTACAGAGTTGACGCTTCCCGGTCGCACACGGAAGGCAAGCCATCATTCCGAGGTATATACGTGGTCATCGCATTAGCAACAATCCTGGTATTATCATCCATCGTTTCGCGTATCTTAACGCCCGCTTTTGCCTCTGCAGAGGATTATCTAGATCTGCGTTACGCGCTGTTATTTCGTCATCTCCTGATACTGCCTGGTCTAAAAAATAATATCCATCCTTATTCCTATTGCTAAGTCCCGAATATAACGTAGACAGGACATTCTTCCGATCAAACGGGGGATGCCCTGTTTGGTGTGACCGGCTGTCGAATTCCCGCGTTCTGCAATGAGCACCCATTTTCTTTACTGAGCTGTTATGGAATAACTCATCTAATTTTACAAGTAAAAAAGGATAAAATTCCATGTTTATTATAGCGGTACTAAAATATATTATTTGCAGGCTTAACAAATGAACTCTTAGAGATTATGGGGGGATCGAAAAGAGTGTTAAAACCCAGACTGGAAGCGATCATATATTTCGAAAGGTGGAAAATGATGTCATTAAAACCTTTAAATGCGATAGCTCTATCCTTCTTGCTTCTTGTAATAATATGTATATTCCACATACCGACAACTTTTGCTGCTACTAGTTATACAAAAACGACGGAAATCAAAGATGGTGTAACCTATTCGGTCATAACCGTCAACTACACAGGGGACGACGCAGGACCAGCGGTTAATGAAGCGATTGCAGCCGCCCAAAGTGCCACCAAGCCGGTAATTTTAGATTTTCCTACAGGGACGTATAACTTTAATGAATCATCTGCCATTAGTGCTCAGTACTATATTTCAAATGCCTCAACAGCAGCGCAAACACCAGGTGGGTGGAGAAAGATAGGGCTATTGTTTAAAAATATAAGCGACATCACGATCCGGGGTAACGGATCAACGTTATTATTCCACGGTGTAATGACACCCATCGTGTTTGACCATGCTACGAATGTGAATATGAATAACATTAGTTTTAACTTTAAGCGACCTGTTATGTCCGAACTGACCGTAACTACAGTTGGCAGTACGTATTTCGAAGCAGATATTCATCCAGATTCGTTGTATAAAATCACGAACAACAAGCTTCAATGGACTGGAGAAGTTGATAGTAACGGCAATCCGATCGATAATTGGGTAGCTGGCGGTTATGCAAACGTCACGCAAGTTCAGGGATATAATCCCAATACAAAAGAAACATGGAGAACTTCGAACCCTTTATCCGGCGTGGTTAGTGTCCAGGATTTAGGGAACAGAAAAGTAAGATTTAACTTTAACTCCGCTCCAATAGCAGTAAATGGATATACTTATCAGCTTCGCAATGATATAAGAAAAGAACAAGGCGCTTTTATCTACAGAAGCAAAGATGTGACGTGGACAGGGGTAAGCATCCACGCCGCCCCAGGGCTTGGGATCGTAGGACAATATAGTGAGAACCTTGATTTTCCGAATTTGAATTTCGCTCCGAAAGCTGGCAGCGGTCGTACGAACGCTTCTATGGCTGATTTCATGCAAATTTCCGGGTGCAAGGGCGAAATTAAAGTCAATAATTCCAACTTTTTCGGAGCTCATGACGACCCGATTAACGTTCATGGAACTCATCTTCGAATCGTTGATAAGCCAGCTTCCAACAAGATTAAAGTAAGATTTATGCACTCTCAGAGCTGGGGATTCGATGCCTTTGCTGTTAACGACACGATTGATTTTATAGACGCNNTTGCTTGCTGCTGGCAACGCTACAGTGACAGGAGTGACACGAGTAGACGATTACAATATTCTTCTTACTCTTGATAAAGATGTTCCAAACACGGTGAATGTAAATAGCTTCTATGTAGAGAACGTTACCTGGACTCCGAATGTTACAATTACAGGATCAACATTTGAATCCTTCTCGACTAGAGGTATTTTGATGACTACACGAGGATAAGTTATAATTGACAATAATACATTTAATAGAGCACCAATGAGTGCGATTTTAATAGCTNNCGCGAGTAGTTGGTACGAATCAGGAATGGTGAAAGATGTAATGATTATCAATAACAGATTCAATTATGGAGGAAATTCAGTAATTAGCATCGAACCAAGCACTTCCTCAACGAACCCGGATAAAACCGTGCATAGTAATATCAAAATTGACGGTAATGTATTCAAAATGAACGGTACAACAAGTGTTTTTGCTAAAGGTGTTAACGAATTCAGCTTCACAAATAATATTGCACAGGAAGGCGGACTTCAGCTTAATTTTCAGGTGTCGAAAAATGGATCTGTTGATGGTAATAGCTTTATACAAAGCGGAGTAACGAAAAGCATAGCTCTATCCCATATGTATACCAATACCGATACAATTAACGCAACGCAAGGTTTTACTGTATCCAGAACGAATAACTATGTTCCTGTGGTCCCAAATCCGAATGTAAATCTTTCTCTACTTGCAACTGCAACTGCTTCAAGCCAAATGAATAACGATTTTATACCAAACAATGCGAATGATGGAAATACGATTTCGAAATGGGCCCCACGAACCGGAACAGGTATTAATGAATGGCTCCAGATGGACTTTGGATCTAATAAAACGTTTAATCAGGTAGTTATTAGTGAGTTTTTGAACAGGACAACGGGGTATAAGCTTCAGTATTACAGTGGTACAAGTTGGATTGATATAGCAAGCGGGACTACAATAGATAAACCTGTTACACACTCATTCGCTGGAGTAACNNCCCAGAAAATCAGGTTTTTTATTACAGGTACACAAACTGACTCAAACGGTTGGGGGAGAGAACCGAACATAACCGAATTCGAAGTATATGAAGTGCCGATGCTTGTAGGAATAAAGGCACCGGCATCCATCACTGGAGTGGCCAACGGAACAGCGAAGACAGCAGCGGCTCTTGGCTTGCCCGCAACAGTCGAACTGGTGACCAATAAGCGAAGCCTAGAAACCAGAGTGACATGGGATGTGGATGCTTCAACCTATGTTCCATCTGCAACGACAGGACAGAAGTTCACAGTTAGCGGAGTGGTAGCCTTGCCTAACGGAGTACTAAATCCGAACAACATAGAGTTAACAACGAGCGTAAGTGTGACTGTATTGCCATCACCTCATATGTCTCAGGTTACTTTAACTGGGCTGCAGAAGGTTCCTGCGAGTCAAACTTTTGATCTTACAATGGGATTGAGCAACGTTACGCAAAGTGTATACCAATCGGTAAATGCTCAAGATTTGACGCTACACTATGATCCGGTGAATGTACAGTTCGAATCGGTTACATCACTGAAGGACGGATTCCAAGTCATAAGTACGAAGGAGAAAGTCCCAGGACAAATCCGGATAATAGTTGCCAGTGTAGGTGCGAACGTACCAGCTCAAGGCGATTTGCTCTCATTCATATTTAAGGCAAAATCCGTATCTCAGGAAACCAATACGACCATTTCTATTGACCATGTTGTGATTGCTAACGGACAGGGGAATGAGCTGCAGGTTGGTGGAGCCTCCCGCGAGATTCAAATAAGTCTATCAAGTACACCTGTAAATAAGACTCTCTTGAATACGTTGATCACAAGCGCTCAAGCCAAGTACAATGCAGCAGTAGAAGGCAATGAGGATGGTCTTTATACGAATGGCTCCAAAACGATATTTCAGTCGGCGAT
>DJUJ01000133.1:0-2141 GCA_002438345.1 Paenibacillus sp. UBA6285 | reverse complement strand
CAACAGCTGGTGGATAGCGCGAAGGCTGCAATGGAAACAGCAATTCAAATATTTGATGCCAAAAAATAACTGCAGATGTCAATGGAGATGGAAGTATCTCTATTGGAGACTTGGCAATTGTTGCGAAAGTTTACGGTTCACATCAGGGTCAAGCGGGCTGGAATGAGAAAGCGGATGTAAATCATGACGGTACGGTTGATATTATAGACCTTGCAATCGTAGCCAAAGCGATACTGCAATATTAATAATTACTAGAAAGGCCCTAAAAGACCACGCCCGTTTGAGTTTTGATGAACGGAGTGGTCTTTTCAATTTTTACTCAATTTTATAATACAAGAAATAGTGATGAAGAATAAACAAGTGGTCACGATCAGAAAAAATAAAAGACATATCAATGAACGGACGGTTTATTTTACGATGAAGGAAAGGAACTAATACTCCATAAACTGGCTACAATGTGAAATCTGTTCGGAGAACTCGATTGTGCCGCTACAGTATACACCGGCGGCCAACGGATACGAGGAGAACGTACAAAAAAAACAAATACCCTAGTGTATTCTGTAAAACACAAAATAATTATATGAATGAACGTAGCCCAGGAATGACATCATAAGGAAGTAGTATACATCTCAATTTCCAGAGGAGGATATCTTTTATGGCTCACCAGAAGAGAAGGAAGGAAGCTGCCTGGAAGTCACGAAAGCAAGAACAGCATCCCCATGGTAAAATCAAATCGCTTAAGGGATTGTCCAGCGAATATGAAGATAAGCATACTACTTTTTAAGAGAAAGACTGTCGGAGAAATTTGCCGGCAGTCTTTCTGCATTAGAACTATTATTACCTGTATAACGGGCATGGAGACGTGGTGCAGACGGTAGAGATGAGAGGCAACTCGGCCTGGCGTTTCTTTACTCTAAGGATCTCTGCCGTTGGTTTTCATTGGCATTGATAGAAAAATGTGTTGACACAAAAGTGATTAGGGACCATACTATATATATGAACAACAATAATAATTTAACAAATGACATTAACTCTATTCCCTCGCTTGTACAATCCAAGCGTCAGATTGATCGCTATAACCTAGACATAGACGCACAGGCTATACTCGTCGCGTCTAGGCTAATGGCAGCGGGAGCCAAGCTTGGACATGCCGCGGAGATTCATTTCTCCAGATTCGGTTTATCAACAGGGCGATATCGTTTATTGGCAGACCTTGAAGATAACGAAGGAGAAGAGTTGCCTTCGCAATTAGCGGAGCATCTAGGTGTTACACGTGCTACAGTGACTGGTCTTATCGACACTCTTGAGCGAGATGGCCTAGTATCTCGGCGATCAAGCTCTGAAGATGGCCGTCAGAGATCGGTCATTTTGACGGAAAAAGGAGCAAAGAAGCTCCATGATATGGCTCCTGAGCATTTCGCTCGGCTGGAAGCAATGGTGGGCTTACTCAATATCGAGGACCGCAGCGTATTTCTCGACCTGCTAGGTCGAGTTACACAAGGCATCTCAGCACTTACGGACGAATCATGCGAACCAAAGGAAAACATCAGTAATGAGTAGAACGGGCTAGTGAAGCTAGCCCATTTTTTCTCTTATATAGTTAGCTTCCTAATTATATCTCGCTGAAAACAACCACGAACTAGTTAAAAGAAGAAAGGAGTAACTAAATGAACAAGATGAAGTACTCGAATCAGACAGATGGCATTTATGGTACCAAGGCTGCTGGTTCCAAGCCAAAGACTTTTGTATTGTGGCGTGAAGTTATAATGGCTTACGTTGCTCCTGCTATTATGGCAGGTATCGGGGGATTGATCACTGCCGACAGGGGGCTTCATATAGGAGCATTGACCACAATCGGCGGAACATCGGCCTTGGTAGCTTTGATGCTTGGCCTTTGGTTGCGCAGCCGCGGAAGCCATAAACGGTGGATCATTGGCGCACCTCGCTTGGTTGTGGTTGGGCTGTTTGCGTTGATGGGAGCATCATTTGGCCTATTCGCCGCATGGGCGACATCTAGTTTGCTGGGAATTATAATTCCGGGCAATCACTTGGCTTGGGTCGGTCGTGTCTGGATCGATTTTCCGTTGTCTGGATTCATAGCAAGCACGATAGTGACGTCGCGGTGGCGTCTTGCCGTCACA
>DJUJ01000210.1:4654-13608 GCA_002438345.1 Paenibacillus sp. UBA6285 | reverse complement strand
ACCTGGGTGATACTCTCGATAGTCCCACCTTCACAGTGCTTGCGCATGAGCATGCAAAACATTGGCGCCTCTGAAGGGTTTATGCTGCTTCTTTCTGTAAGATGCAGACGCGGATATGTCGGATTGGCAGAGAGCAATAGCTTGCCACCACCGCCAGCGCCCCGCAGGTTGAAGATAAGATCGTGGTTGTTTGGTTGATATATTTTGCCTATGCGCGCACCTATGAATGATTGCAGTTCGTGCACGATAGCTCGGGTAACAATGCCGTCTAATGCCATGATAAAGCTCTCCTGTCGCCGTGAAATGAATTTCTTAAAATATAAGAAAGTANNACTTTATGTCTTATATTTTTCGCTTAAACGCTTACCGTCCTTAAAAGGACGCCGAAGGCGTTTATGCTTACCTCTCTATGATGCCATACTTTAGGACATTCGCGCAAAAGGGGAATTGAATAGACGGTGATATTATTGGACGACCCTGAATACACTTGGTCATGAACAGGTGGAAAAGCTGTGCGCCGCCGGAAGTCAAGAAACGACCGGGAGGGAAAGAAAAGTCATGGAACAAAACAGTTGGCACCGGCTCGGTGCAGAAGAGCTGCAGAAAATGTTCAATGTCCATCCGAGGACGGGCCTCAGTGGAGAGGATGCCGCGGAGAGACGGAAGCAGAATGGGTTTAACGAGCTGTCCGAAGGAAAGACCGTATCCCCCTTTACCTTGCTGTTGAACCAGTTCAAGGATTTCATGGTGCTCGTGCTCATGGGTGCGACACTCGTATCCGGTTTGCTTGGCGAATATTTGGATGCCATCACGATCATCGCGATTATCCTTCTAAACGGAGCCCTTGGATTTGTCCAGGAGTTTCGCGCTGAACGTTCGCTAAGAGCTTTAAAGCAGCTCTCCGCACCTTCTGCCAAAGTTCTGCGTGGGGGGAATAGCGAGGTCATTCCAGCTAAGATGTTAGTGCCTGGTGATATTGTCATGTTGGAGAGTGGTGACCGAATTCCCGCCGATGTACGATGGCTGGAATGCAGTTCTCTATATGTGGAAGAATCCGCGCTTACAGGGGAATCACTGCCTGTCTCGAAGCATTCGGAGATGATCCACGCAGAGGAGATTCCGCTAGGCGATCAGAAGAATCTCGGGTTCATGGGCACTATGGTAACTAGGGGTACTGGAAAAGCTATCGTGATTCGTACGGGGATGAACACAGAGATGGGTAAGATTGCGGATCTGATCCAGAACACAGAATCTCAGGAAACCCCGCTTCAGCATCGGCTCGAGCAGTTAGGGAAAATCTTGATCTATGTATCACTAGGTTTAACTATTGTGGTTGTAGCAGCCGGTATTTTACATGGACAGCCTGCCACAGCTATGTTCTTGGCTGGGGTAAGCTTGGCAGTCGCTGCGATTCCCGAAGGACTGCCAGCCATTGTAACCATCGCACTTGCGCTGGGTGTGCAGAGGATGATCAAACGTAAGGCTATTGTTCGTAAATTACCTTCGGTGGAAACCTTGGGCTGCGCATCAGTAATCTGTTCAGACAAGACGGGAACATTAACTCAGAACAAAATGACGGTGACCCGATTATGGACGGGCGGACGTGGGCTTGAAGTCACAGGTGAGGGTTATGATCCGAATGGACAGGTTCTGGAGAAAGGTAAACCTGTAGATCTGAAAAATGATCAAAGTTTACGGCGGATGCTCCAGGTAGGTGCTCTGTGCAGTAATGCGGAGATTATCGAGACCTTCCCATCCGAAGTACGAGGTAAGCGTAAAGGGAAAGATAAGGACAGTGTAGTTGATAAGTCATCTGACAGCTCATCCGTCTGGGAACTCAAGGGAGATCCAACTGAAGGAGCTCTTGTGGCACTTTCAGGTAAGATGGGTTTGACCGCCCAAACTCTANNAGAATTCCCATTCGATTCCGAGAGGAAGTTGATGTCGGTAATTGTTGGTCATCCCGGAGGGCGGATGGTATGTACCAAAGGAGCGCCTGATGTACTGCTTAATCGCTGTTCATATATGCTCTGGGAGGGCGGTGTTGTGCCATGTACGCCAACTTTGCGGCAGAAGGTTCTCGATGCCAATGAACAAATGGCTTCGGGGGCACTTCGTGTACTAGGTATGGCTTATCGTGATATGCGTCCAAGTGAAAATTTGAATAGTGAAAAGGATGCGGAATGCCAGCTCGTCTTTGTCGGATTGGCTGGAATGATTGATCCACCACGGCGTGAGGTCCGTGATGCCATTAGCATCACACGCCGAGCAGGGATTAAGACCGTAATGATTACCGGAGACCATGGAACGACAGCAGAGGCCATTGCTCACCAATTAGGAATTCTGCAACGTGGTGGTACTGTACTAACAGGGGCTCAACTGACTCGGATGGATGATGATGAGCTGGATAAAGTATCGGACAATGTGTATGTATTCGCCCGCGTATCTCCAGAACATAAGCTTCGTATCGTGAAGTCCCTGCAGCGTCGGGGTCATGTTGTGGCTATGACCGGAGACGGAGTCAATGACGCTCCAGCCATTAAAGCGGCGGATATAGGAATATCTATGGGGATCACAGGTACAGATGTGACCAAGGAAGCATCTTCACTGGTTCTAGGAGATGACAACTTCTCAACAATTGTTGCTGCTATTGAAGAGGGTAGAAACATCTATGAGAATATTCGTAAATTCATTCGTTATCTGCTCGCATCGAATGTAGGGGAGATCTTGACCATGTTCTTCGCTATGATGCTCGGTCTGCCTCTACCGTTAGTGCCTATCCAAATTTTATGGGTCAATCTGGTGACAGACGGATTGCCAGCGATGGCGCTAGGCGTTGACCAGCCTGAGAAGGATTTGATGGAGCATAAACCGCGTGGTGCGAAGGAAAATATTTTTGCCCGCCGGTTAGGGTGGAAGATTATTAGTCGTGGATTTTTAATCGGTTTATGTACGTTAGGTGCATTTTGGCTAACCTTACGTGTAGCACCAGAGAATCCAGCGCAGCTGATTCGGGCACAGTCCGTAGCTTTTGCGACACTCGTTATGGCCCAGTTGATTCACGTCTTCGATTGCCGCAGTTCTCGCTCGGTGTTCCATCGAAATCCGTTCCAGAATAAGTACCTAGTTCTTGCTGTATTGTCATCCGTTCTTCTGATGCTGGCTGTTATGTACGTACCATTTCTCCAGCCCGTCTTCAAAACGGTACCACTTCATTTCCGTGAATGGTGTCTAGTATTCGTAACAGCGGGGATCCCGACCTTCTTGATGGGTGCTGGCAGTGTTTGGGGTGGTAAACGTAATCGTGGTCGTAGCGGTAGTAATTCGATGATAAAAAGTACAAAAATTTCGGCATAAAGTTAATAGTATTGCTCCATTCCTAAAGGTATACTTGTTGCAGTTAACAGCTCGTATGCGTGTGCAGGGCTACATTACACAGAATATTAAGCTTAAGCGAATGCTAACATAACATAACCTTTAGGAGTGGACTTTCAATGGAATTCACAAAAATGCACGGCCTCGGCAATGACTTCATCGTAGTTTTCGGCGAGCAAGAACTACCAAACAATGCAGCGGATCTTGCTGTAACGCTATGCAATCGGTTCTTCGGAATTGGTGCTGACGGACTTGTATACATTCTTCCATCTGAACATGGTGATTTTATGATGCGAATTATGAATTCTGATGGTTCGGAAGCGGAGCAGTGCGGAAATGCCATTCGCTGTGTATCCAAATATGTCTACGATCATGGCCTGGTAAACTCAGAGCAGATTGTTATTGAAACGATTGGTGCCGGAGAACAAAAGGTTACCCTGAATGTGAAAGACGGTGTAGTGGAAACTGTAACAGTTGATATGGGCGAACCTGTATTGTCCGGTCTTCAAATTCCGGTAGCTATTGATGCAGAACAAGTGCTGTCAGAGCCGATTGAATCGGACGGAACCGAATTTAAGTTTACTGCAGTATCTATGGGTAATCCTCATTGCGTTATTTATGTAGAAGATGCCGTATCTTTTGATCTTGCGACATGGGGACCTAAGCTAGAAGTACATCCACTGTTTCCAAGAAAGGTAAACGTTGAGTTCGCGACAGTTCTGGATCGAGGCAGAGTAGATATGCGNNGGAACGTGGTGCTGGACCAACACTTGCTTGTGGGACTGGAGCTTGCGCAACTCTAGTGTCTTCTGTGCTAAATGGTCTGACAGACCGAGCGGCTTGGATTAGTCTAAAGGGTGGCGATCTCTATATTGAATGGAATGAAGTTGATAACCATGTGTATATGACGGGGCCTGCTGAGGTTGTTTTCACAGGAAGTGTAGCACTATAGAAAAAAACTATAAAAGGCAGTTCAAGAGAGCATTCTTGGACTGTCTTTTGTTGAAAAATAAGATAGTATAGGTTTCACACTATATATCATTTTTTTATTTCTAATAGAAACGGTAGTCGTCTTTTATGGACGACTACCGTTTCTTCTTTTGAAAGCTTATCATCCATAGCGATTTATGTTACATTAGTATGAAACTAAAGTAGAAACTAATGTGTCAGGAGAGGATCTTGCAGTGAAGCCGGATTTACGTTCCGCATGGGGAAACAAAGTATTGGTCGGAGACGGAGCGATGGGTACCTACTTATATCAGAAGGGTTTCCCTGTCGGCATTTCCTACGAAGAATTAAATTTGACTTCTCCAGGAGTTATCGAAGATGTCCATCGCAGCTACATCGATGCAGGGGCAGTGCTGCTGGAAAGCAACACTTTCTCAGCGAATTTTGACAGGCTGTCCAAATATGGTTTGGAGTCCAAGGTTGAAGAAATTAATCGCGCCGGAGTAAGAATCGCTCGTAAAGCTGCTGGAGATAATGGATATGTATTAGGTGCTGTGGGCTCTATACGCGCCGGTAAGCGTGCAAATCTCTCTTCAACAGAGTTGAAGAAGTATTTTACACAACAGATTACAGCATTGTTAGAAGAAGAAGTAGACGGCATTATGCTAGAAACCTTCTACGATGTCGAGGAACTGCATCTTGCTCTAAAAACAGTACGTAAACATAGTACACTCCCAGTGATTTGCCAATTTGCTGTGGATGAATCGGCACGTACATTAGATGGGTTGACGCTGCCAGAGGCTTTTCGTATTTTGGAAGGTGACGGAGCAGATATCATCGGATTTAACTGTAATACAGGTCCAAATGGAATTAAGAGAGCACTAAAAGCTGTACAGGGTAACCTAGTTCTACCAACCTCAGTGTATCCCAATGCAGGTGTTGCGGATTATGTAGACGGAGAATATCGGTATGGGGCTTCACCGGAATATTTCGGACAGATGGCAGTGACTTTTGCAGAAATGGGTTGCAGAATTATCGGCGGCTGCTGTGGTACCACCCCGCAGCATATTGCTGAAATTTCTTCAGCGTTGAAAGGTTACGTACCACAGCCACTTCCAGAACCGACACTTCCGACAGTGGAGCGTGTATCGCTGCAAGAGCATTTTGGCGAAGATGAAGGAAGAGATGGCCGTGAACCGAACCTGGTTGATCTTGTAAAGGAACGGCACACGGTTATTGTTGAACTTGGCCCGCCACGAGATTTGGATATCGCCAAGTTCATGCAGGGAGCAGAAGTGCTTCGAAGAGCAGGTGCAGATGCACTGACCTTGGCCGATAACTCACTGGCTGTTACACGGATGAGCAATATGGCTTTGGGCCATTTGGTGCACGCTAAAACTGGACTTCGTCCATTAGTGCATATTGCTTGTCGGGACCGTAACCTGATTGGTACTCAATCGCATTTGATGGGTTTTGACGCTCTTGGAATTGATCATGTGTTGGCCGTGACTGGAGATCCAGCGAAATTCGGAGATCTTCCTGGCTCAAGCTCGGTCTATGATTTAACTTCTTTTGAGATTATTAGAATGATTAAGCAGTTGAATGATGGTATTTCCTTCTCAGGTAAACCTTTGAAGCAGAAAGCAAATTTTGTAATCGGTGCCGCCTTTAATCCGAATGTTAAACATTTAGATAAGGCAGTACAGCGACTGGAGAAGAAAATCGCCTCTGGTGCAGATTATATTATGACCCATCCTGTCTATGATCAGGAACTTATCGTGAAGATCGCTGAAGCAACAGCACATCTGGATATTCCCGTGTTTATTGGCGTGATGCCACTGGCTAGCGGACGTAATGCAGAGTTCCTGCATAATGAGGTTCCAGGCATCCAGCTTACGGATGAAGTCCGGAACCGCATGAAGGGACTTGAAGGGGAAGCTGGAAGAACTGAAGGCGTCGCCATCGCTAAGGAACTGCTAGATGTTGCTACAGCCCATTTCAATGGGATCTATCTGATGACACCATTCATGTTCTATGATATGAGCGCACAGCTGATGGAGTATGTATGGGAGAAATCAGGACGCAAATTGTCCCCCTTGTTTCGCTAGTAATAATCAATTACAATAGTGTAATGGATGTGATTCCGTTGTCATTTAGTATGACCGGATACGGTCAATCGTCCCTGCAATTCGGCGGCTACAAGATTATGTTCGAAGTGAAATCGGTGAATCACCGGTACTGCGAAGTTGTACTGCGGATGCCCCGGGATTGGACGGGTCATGAGGATGTGCTGAGAAGAACGGTTCAGCAGCACGTCAAACGGGGAAGGATAGATGTTACCATCAATAGAGAGCACGATGAGACTTCTTCCGAGCCGGTTCTTAATCGATCTGTTGTCATGACTTATCTTAAGGCAGCAGATCAGCTTAAGAACGAGTATGGTTTGTCTGGTGAGTTGACTCTACGTGATATACTTTCTATACCCGGTATTATGGAAAGCAAAGATGAGGCTGTNNGCGGCCTTAGAAGACTACTCTGAAATGTTAGAGACGGGACTTGAGCAGAGTTTGCAGTCTCTGCTAGAGATGCGCGCCCGTGAAGGCAGTTTTCTAGCCGCTGATCTTGAACAGCGGCTGAATCATCTGGAAACTATGCATGCTGAAATGGTTGAACTTGCACCTGTTGTAATCATTGAATATCGTGACAAGCTTCGTCATCGATTAAATGAGTTAAATGATGGGACGTTCGCTTTTGATGAGCATAAATTCGGGATGGAAATCGCTATTTTTGCTGATCGCTGTAATATTGATGAAGAGTTGACCCGGTTGTATAGTCATTTCGAACAATGTAGAACCCTCCTGAAGGGGAAAGGGCCGGTAGGACGCAAGCTGGATTTTCTCATTCAGGAGATGAATCGGGAGACGAATACAATCGGATCGAAATGCAATCATTTAACTCTCGTGGGTCTTGTGCTAGACATGAAAGCAGAGCTGGAGAAGATTCGTGAACAAGCGGCAAACATAGAGTAACCGGGAACAGGTAATAGCATAGAACTTTATGGGGGGAACTACCGGAACATGGCAATCAAACTTATCAACATTGGCTTTGGGAATATTGTGTCTGCCAATCGCATTATTTCCATCGTCAGTCCGGAATCTGCACCAATCAAACGTATTATCCAGGAGGCTCGAGATCGACATATGTTGATCGACGCCACCTATGGCCGACGGACTCGTGCCGTAATCATTACAGATAGTGATCATGTCATTCTGTCGGCTGTACAGCCGGAGACCGTGGCGCATCGCTTATCCAGTAAAGATGACGACAACGACGAATAACAACTAAATGGAGTGTATTATGTCAAAAGGATTGCTCATCATATTATCCGGACCTTCCGGCGTTGGAAAAGGTACTGTATGTACTGCGCTACGACCGAAGATGCCCGAACTTGTCTACTCAGTTTCTGCTACTACTCGCAGTCCGCGTGCGGGTGAGGAAGACGGTGTGAACTATTTTTTCAAAAGCAAAGAGGAGTTTGCGGCTATGATAGAAGCCGACCAACTGCTTGAATATGCGGAGTACGTAGGTAATTTTTACGGTACTCCATGTGATTTTGTAGAGAGAACTCTCAATAGCGGCAAAGACATTATTCTCGAAATTGAGGTTCAAGGAGCTCTCAAAGTTAAAGAGAAATTTCCTGAAGGTATTTTTGTGTTCCTTCTTCCACCTTCCATGGACGAGTTGAAGGATCGCATACGCGGACGGGGTACGGAACATCCAGATGTGATCGATCACCGCATGACTGTAGCGGAGGATGAGATTAGCCTAATGCAGCATTATGATTATGCTGTTGTGAATGATGAGATTGATCTGGCCTGTAAGAGAATAGAAAGCATTATTATCGCCGAACATTGTAAAGTCAGATAATTTATGCTGCAAGGCTGAATGTATTAACAGTAAACTATGAAGAGGTGTCCCTGTGCTATATCCATCAATTGATGAAATGATGACCAAGGTTGACAGTAAGTATTCGCTCGTTGTCGCAGCAGCACGTCGTGCTAGACAATTGCGTGAGGGTGGTAAGACTGATGTTAAGAGTCCTAGATCACACAAATTTGTCGGTGTTGCTCTTGAAGAAATTTACGAAGATCGCATTACTCTTACCCGCGGTGAAGAGTAGTCTCAAGCATATTTAGATATGACCTTTTGTAGAAACGGATACCGCCTATTTGTTATGGGCGATGCCGTTTCTTCTTGGGTTATGGAGCAATTATGGGTCTTTAATTTATGATGATAGCCCAGAGCCGGGCTGTTTATGACAACCGGAAGGTTGTTATTTTTTTCTCGAAATATAAGAAAGAACATATAAATCATTCGTTGTAAGAGTAGGGAATAAGGAGGGAGATCATGTTGAAGAGCTTGAAGGGGAAGACTATTTTACTTGGGATTACAGGAGGAATTGCCGCTTACAAAGCAGCGTCCCTGACCAGTAAGCTTGTCCAAAAAGGAGCCGAGGTTCATGTCATTATGACAGCTTCAGCGAAGCAGTTCATTACAGAATTGACTCTACAATCACTATCGAAGCAACGAGTATATAGCGATACTTTCCAGGAACGGGACCCATCCTCCAT
>DJUJ01000210.1:0-4578 GCA_002438345.1 Paenibacillus sp. UBA6285 | reverse complement strand
TATGTATCAGCATCCCGCTGTACTTAGTAATTTGGATATCCTCGCTAGTCGTGGTGTTCAGTTTATTGAGCCTGGGGAAGGTCTGCTGGCATGTGGTTATGTGGGTAAAGGTCGGTTGGAGGAACCAGAAGCCATTGTTAGTTGTGTAGAGAATTTCTTTGCATTACAACAAAGTGCCGCATCAGCACCGCTCAAAGGTAAGAAAATCGTTATCACAGCAGGAGGCACAGTAGAACGGATTGATCCGGTTCGTTATATCTCGAATGATTCCTCCGGTAAAATGGGCTTTGCGTTGGCACGTGCTGCACGGGCTATGGGAGCTGAAGTTACCTTGATTGCTGCGCGAACAGATGAAGCACCTCCGCAGGACCCGGATATTTCTGTTATTCGTGTCCAATCTGCACAAGAGATGTATGAAGCGGTTACTGCGCTGTGGAACAGCTGCGACATCATGATCAAAGCTGCTGCTGTATCGGATTACCGACCTAAGCATAGTGAGCCTTCTAAGATTAAAAAAAGTGGAGATACGATGACACTTGAGCTAATCAAAACAACGGATATCCTGGAAACACTCGGTAAGAACAAGGATAAGCAGTTCTTGATCGGCTTTGCTGCGGAGACGGGCAATACGGAATTTTATGCAAAGGACAAGCTGGTCCGAAAAAACTGCGATCTCATCGTTGCTAACAATGTAGCGGCTGCAGGAGCCGGATTTGGATCGGATACGAATATCGTTTCGATATATGATGTGAATGGATTGGTGCTTGAATTGCCGCAATTGTCGAAGGATGAGGTTGCTCGTCGTTTGCTGACAATCGCGGCAGAGCGAATTACTGGAGCTTCATTATAATGGATATCGCCAAGGTCATTGTGGATGTGCCTGTACGCAGCACTGACCGGCCATTTGATTATAGTATTCCAGAATCACTGAAGTTATGGATAGAAGTAGGTAGCCGAGTAGCAGTCCCGTTTGGACACCGTACGGTGCAAGGTTTTGTCGTTTCTCTGGAGTCAGGAGAAGCAGTCGTGAATCCTGGGCTGAAACCTATTCAAGAAGTGCTGGATTTGCTTCCACCTTTATCTCCTGAATTAGTTGAGCTAGCGGACTGGATGAGTAAAAGATATGCATGCAGACGAATTTCAGCTCTGCAGGCGATGCTGCCCACCGCTCTAAAGGGGAAGGCAGAACGACTGATTTCACTAGGAGATGTGGAAGAAGAGACAGCATTTCCTGATGATGAATTATTCCCTATGTTTGCTGATACAGGGAATGAGGAACGACTAATTACTGAATTTATTGGACGTAATGGCGAAGTTTCCATGAAGCAACTTACCCGTGCATTTCCGGAGGCTGCGGAGACGGTGAAGTTCATGCTGCGGCGTGGAGTGCTTGTAGAGAGCCAATCGATCAAAGATAAAATGGGCAAGAAGAAGCTGAAGGCGGTAGATCTTGCGATAGGCATTACGGCTGCGCGTGAGGCGTTGAGCAAATTCCCCAAAAAATCCGCGCGACAGAAGGAAGTACTAAGCTTTCTAATTGAAAGGGAAGCTACGCTCCCAATGGCGCTTAAGGAAGTCTTGTCAGCACTTCAAGTTACGGCAAGTACCGTGAAGGCTTTAGAGGAAAAAGGCTTTATCGAAATCAGCGAAATTGAAGTCTATCGTGACCCCTATCAAGGACGTGATTTTAAGCCTACTACGCCTCTGCCACTTACAGCAGAGCAAGAGATTGTTTACACTCGTATTTCACGAACGTTAGAAGAGCAGCTCCATGAAGTTTTTCTGTTACATGGCGTTACAGGAAGCGGTAAAACAGAAATCTATTTGCAATGTATCAAACGTTGTTTGGATCAGGGTAGACAGGCCGTAGTTCTCGTCCCAGAAATTGCATTAACGCCGCAGATGGTGGAGCGGTTCAAAGGGCGTTTCGGAACTGGTGTCGCAGTAATGCATAGCCGATTATCTGTTGGTGAGCGTTACGATGAGTGGCGCAAAATCCGTGAAGGAAAGGCTACGGTTGCCGTTGGCGCCCGATCAGCGGTGTTTGCGCCGTTTTCAAATCTAGGGTTAATTATTATGGATGAAGAGCATGAGACCTCATATAAGCAGGAGGAAAATCCGAAATATCATGCCCGTGATGCTGCGATTCGCAGAGCCGAACAGTGTGGGGCAGCCGTGATTTTAGGCTCTGCCACGCCTTCGTTAGAAAGCTATCATGCAGCCAGAGCGCAGAGTGATATTCATTTTTCACCAGTACTTCTAGAGATGCCTACTCGCGCGCTTGGCAACGAGCTGCCGAAGGTAAATGTAGTGGATATGCGGGAAGAGCTTAAAGAAGGTAACCGCTCCATGTTCAGTCGGAAACTTCATTCTGCGCTGACTGAAAGACTGGAACGTGGAGAACAGACGGTGCTATTGCTTAACCGTAGAGGTTTCTCTACGTTTGTCATGTGCCGGAGCTGTGGATATGTAGCAGGCTGTCCGGAATGTGATATCTCGCTAACGTATCATAGTCGTAGTGACAATCTACGTTGTCATTATTGTGGTCATGCAGAACCAGCACCTAAACTTTGTCCAGAGTGCGGGAGTGAGCATATCCGGTTCTTCGGAACGGGAACGCAGCGTGTGGAAGAAGAGCTTGGAAAGCTGTTCCCAGGCATACGGGTAATTCGTATGGATGTGGATACAACTACTGAAAAAGGATCGCATGAAAAGCTGCTGAATCAATTCAGAGACAAAAAAGCAGATGTTCTACTAGGCACTCAGATGGTAGCAAAAGGCTTGGATTTCCCTGACGTAACTCTTGTCGGCGTAATTACAGCAGATTCAGCGTTGAACCTGCCCGATTTTCGTGCAGCGGAGAAGACATTCCAATTGCTTACACAAGTTGCTGGAAGAGCAGGTAGGCATCAGCTTCCGGGTGAGGTAGTTGTTCAGTCCTATACACCGGAGCACTATTCTATTATTCATGCTAGCGGGCATGATTACCTCTCCTTTGTCCGTGAAGAGTTGAAGCATCGTAGGGGTTTGCATTATCCGCCTTATTGCAGATTAATACTCGTTACATTGTCCCATGAGCAGTTACCACTACTACTCCGGATGGCAGAGAATTACGCTATGAATCTGCAGGGGAAGGCCAGAAATCTAAGATGGTATGGGAGTCTAGATAAGCTAACCACCGATGTACTAGATCTGTTAGGTCCCGTAGCTTCTCCAATCCCTCGCTTGAAGGGTAGATATAGATTCCAGTGTATGATAAAATGGCGCGGCGCCATCGATGTGATAGGACTTGTTCGGCAAGTGGCTGAGGAGTTGGAGGATTCTGTACGGGATACAGGGCTCCAGATCAGTATTGATGTTGATCCGCAAATGTTGATGTAAATCGTTATCATGTTACAATGTAAAAAAGAGCTAGATCAATAAACTCTAAATATAGAGATGTACAGAACGGGAAGGTGTTTGTAATGGCGATACGTATGATCGTTAAGGAACCGGATGAAGTGTTGCACAAGATAGCTAAAGAAGTAACTGTAGTTACACCTAATGTGAAAAAATTGCTTGATGATATGGCTGATACAATGTATGACGCCGAAGGCGTAGGGCTGGCAGCGCCACAAGTTGGTATTTTGAAGCGCCTAATTGTGGTGGATGCGGATGAAGAGCACGGGCTGATCAAAATGATTAACCCGGAAATTATCAGTACAGAAGGCGAACAGCTAGGACCAGAAGGATGTCTAAGTATTCCCGGCTTGAATGGTGATGTACGCCGCGCGGAAACAGTAACTGTTCGTGGTCTTAACCGTGAGGGTAAAGAAATTACTATTACCGGAAGTGGTTTGCTTGCACGGGCTTTTCAGCATGAGATTGACCATCTGAATGGAGTTCTGTTTACGGATATCGCCGAAAAGGTATACGAGATGACTGCTGAACGTAACGAGACTGAGGAGTGAAGGAAATGAAGATTGTATTCATGGGTACTCCAGCTTTTGCGGTGCCAAGCTTGCAAATGCTGATGGATGAAGGCTATGAAGTTGTAGCTGTCGTCACCCAGCCAGATCGTCCGCAGGGACGGAAAAAGATTTTGGCTCCTTCACCAGTTAAGGAAGCCGCATTATCTCTTGGGTTACCTGTGCTTCAGCCTGAACGGATGCGTAAACCTGAGGCTGTCGCAGAGTTAGCTGAATATGAGCCCGATCTGATTGTTACAGCTGCGTATGGCCAGATTTTGCCTAAAGCCGTACTGGATTTACCACGGAATGGTTGTGTGAATGTTCATGGTTCATTGCTTCCTAAATACCGGGGTGGCGCGCCGATTCAGGGGGGGGGGGGGGGTGGTGTGGGGGGGNNTCAACGGAGTATCATTAATGGTGAGAAAGTAACTGGCGTTACTTTAATGTATATGGCTGAAGGACTGGATACTGGCGATATGATTTCGCGTGTCGAAGTGGCTATTGAGGATGAGGATACATCAGGTACTCTCTTTGAGAAGGTTAGCCTTGCTGGACGAGATCTACTGAAGTCTGAAATGCCGCGATTAGTAAGCGGACGGGTTCAAGCTACTCCGCAAGACGATAGTGA
>DJUJ01000034.1:7767-7987 GCA_002438345.1 Paenibacillus sp. UBA6285 | reverse complement strand
CGCCGAGGTGAGAGGGTCCATGCGGGAGATCGTCTCGCCGCCTATCGATAGCAGAAATTGCCGCCAGGCATAACTGCTGTGATTCAAGAAACGGTAAAGGTCAGGAGAAAATAAAGTTCTAGACTGAAAAATAAAGTGTTAGACTAGGCAAATAAAGTTGTAGACTGAGAAAATAAAGTATTGGACTGACGATGCTTCATTAAGCTCCCATGAAAATTAA
>DJUJ01000034.1:6370-7492 GCA_002438345.1 Paenibacillus sp. UBA6285 | reverse complement strand
GGCTGCATGTATGGCTAACGGGCAGGTTACCTTAATAAACAAAGTGATGGATAAAATATAAATATAAGAGTTCTCTCCCAAACTATTAGAAAATATTATGGTACGATGTCCTTATTCGGTTGTTTCAAGGGAAGGGAAGATACCGTGCTAAATACTCAGGATGTTGCAATAGAAGCATTAACTTGTTATTCAATTACTTATCAATCAATAGCTCATATTGGCCAAAATGCAAACACCATCTATAAAGTTACAGATAAGGAAAGTAACTGCTATAGTTTGCGAATACATCTATCAAAAAATGATTCGATGGAAGTNNCCTATAAAAAATAACATTGGTGAATATGTTACTAAGATAGCTGACATGAACTGTACATTGGTAAAATGGGTAGATGGTGAGCAAAAACAATTTGTTCCAACAGTCAATGATGCCGAGTGTGTAGGCGATTTGATCGGAAAGCTTCATAAACAATCATCTTTTTGGAAGATTCCGTCATCATTTACTCGACCGTCCTTTGATAATTCTAGAATTTCACAATCATTAGAAAAGCTCAAACAGCTTGCTAACGGTGGTGAGCTCAATAAAAATGATGTGGAAATTCTGCAATTGGCTGGAGAGAGTGCAATTTTAATGATGAACGACATAGAAAGAACACCTGGCAATTGGGGGATAATTCACGCAGATTTGATTCCAAGTAATTTTGTGTTTCATGAACAAGAAGCTAGAGCCATTGATTTTGGGGCTTGCGGGTTCGGATATTATTTATTCGATTTAGGTTGGACACTTTCTTATATCCACCCAGCGTTCAGAAGCCAGTTGCTAGAATCATACGCAAAACAATTCGACCTGCCTCATAACTATGTTCAAAAATTGGAAGGCTTCTTTGTAGCAGCCCAACTCGAAACAATGAATTTTTGGCTAGGGTTGCCTGAATCTAATGAGTGGTTACCCAGTCACATTAGTAAATTAGCAAGTCGGGAATTTAAGTTATATGTAAATAAAGAAGAATTTCTCTTTAGTGGTACTCCTTACTGGGAGTAGTTTGTTCAACTACCATGAAAGAACGGGTCAACTTTCATGCTCTGTGGTGCATTGCAGAGGATGCATGAATGGCTAACGGGAAA
>DJUJ01000034.1:0-6318 GCA_002438345.1 Paenibacillus sp. UBA6285 | reverse complement strand
AAGACCTTATTCAACATCATAACAAATCAGTAATTATAAGTCTATATTTTTTTTGAGAATTAATTTACCATCTTGTTATAAGATGATGAATGGAGATGGTAAAAATGCTCAAAGAAATATTTATTAATAGTGCAATGACTTATGAATATCCCCCGGATGGGGGGACAATACCGATTATAGACCCATATGATGGATGTACAATTGGATGTCCTTATTGTTTCCAATTAGACGATGAGACTTGGAATACTAACTTGAATGTTAAACTTAATATTTCAGATGTTTTGCAAAAAGAACTTATTCAATGGAATAAAGAAGATACTGTGTATTTGGGTAGTAAGTGTGATCCTTATATGGAGATAGAACGGAAATACCAATTAACAAGAAAATGTTTAATTGAATTAAGTAAGTTAAATTTGAAATGTATGGTTACAACTAAAGCCGGATCAAAACTTATTTTTAGAGATATTGATGTAATAAAACCTATGGGGGACAAATTTACTTTACTTTTAGGATTATCTAACCTACAACAGTTGAGTAATATCGATGATTATACTCTTATGAGTAATATACAGACAGCAAATCAGTTACACCGAATGGGAATTACTGTATGGGTATTTATTACTCCGATTTTACCTGGTATTACAAATATAGATTTAATGATTAACGCAATAGATCAAGAAATTCCTGTATTTTTAGATAAGGTTAGATTAAAACGAAACACNNCCAGCACTAAAGTTGGAACGTTTCATCGACAATCATTACCCTCATTTAGCTATGACTTACTAAGACATAATATATAATAATACGGATGTTTACTATGAAGATATTAAAGAAAAGTGGGGTAAAACTGAGAGAGTAAAGTTTGTATTCGAGTCGAGTAATTAATAATTATGATAGTATATCGAGAAGCGGTTGACTTCAGCTAACATCGCATTCACGCTGCGGGCCGGCAGACCGTCCCTTGGTCCGCACCGAGGGATATCGGGGGAAGTTGGATCAGGCGGACAATACTGCACTGACTAAGTGCGCAAGCGCACCCGGCCTTACGGCCTTAAGTCAGTGAGTATTCGTGAATGCAGAGAACGTTATGTGCAATTTCCCTAAAATCTAAAAATCATAAAGCAATGTTAACCTAACTGGGAGGTTGAATATGAATCGGTTCATTATTAGGTCTATCGTAGAAGGAATGGAAATTTATTTTCGGAGTTTTTCGCTAAACTGTGAAATTATTTGTCATGAAGAAGATGTTGAATGGATTATTCCCAAACCCTCATGTTCAGGTCCGTCTATTATATATAGGGCATCGTTACATAAAGAGAATATTGAGGTTAGTATTGAAACGATTATAAAAGGTATAGAAGAAGGAATAATCCCAGCGTGGTGGGTTATTAATCCAGAATCAACTCCTGACAACCTAAAAGAAACTTTATTAACGAAAGGTTTTGTATGTCTTGGTGATGATGAACCTGGAATGGCATTATGTTTAGATGATGCACTAAAATTTCCAGAATGCCCACAATATATTAAAGTCAGTAGAGTACAATCATTGGAAGAGTTTAAGGATTGGATCCATACTGTTAATAAAGCTTTGCATGGTTGGGATTTGTTGAGCACCGATAAATACTATTCTTGGTTAGGCGCAGATAACATTGTTTTTTATTTGGCATACTTTGAAGGAAAGCCAGTAGCGACTTCAGCAACAATTCAAAATGGAAACAAAGGTTCAATAGAATTTGTATCAACATTATCTGAATATCGAAAACGTGGAATTGGCACAGCAGTAAGTGTTACTGCATTATGTGGTTTACGAGATAAAGGCGTAAGTTTAGTTACGCTAAGATCATGCAATGAAGCGATAAATATGTACAAAAAATTAGGCTTCCAAACCTATTACAACCAAATCATTATGAAATATGAAAGAAATCAATAATTAGGATTAGAAATTCCTGTGAGCATTTCAAAGAAGAGGGCAACTGCACATAACACGGTATTCGCGCTGCGGGCCATCGGCCCTTGATCTGCCTGAAGTATTTTCGATGAAGAGAATTCAGGCAGATACATCCATTCCCCTAAGATAAGAGCTATCTAAGGGGAATGGACGTCGTGAATACCTAAACGTTAGGCGAAAGTGCGAAGAGATTTTATTAAAGAAGGGATCAAACCATGAAAGAAATAAAATTATCAAGACTACAATTTCAAGAGCTTGTATCTGCTTTCGAAGATAACAACTTAGAACACTCTTATTTTCTGGATGCTGAATCTGGAGAAGTTGTATTTATGAGTGACTATATAGATATTGATGATGAATTGTCTTTATCAATAGAAGAAGCATTTGGAGATAAGTACATAAGAGTCCCAAGAATTGAATCTTCAGAAGCTTTTGATGAAATGGTTGAATTTGTACAATCCATAACTAATGTAAAAACTAAAAATATTGTTCTAAATTCGTTACAAGGCAACAAAGGCGTATTTAGAAGATTTAAAGACACATTAAATAGATTTCCAGATGAAAGAAATAGATGGTTCGATTTTAAAGAAGAAAGAAATATGAAAAAAATATTAGAACAATTGGAATATGAAGGAATAAAGATCGTCCTGAATGATGATAAAGCTTTTGAGGGTTAACTCAAGGAAACTTCGCCTAACACCGCATTCATGCTGTGGGCCTAACGGCCCTTGGTCTGCCCGAGGAATTTCGGGGAAGTGGATCAGTCAGACAACCCTGCGAGGCTAAGTCTTCGACCCGTTCGCTACGCTCACTTAAGCCTCTCGGGTTCGTGAATGCAACAACGTTATCCGAAAGACTTGCAGGGTAATATTTAAAAAATAATAGGTCAGGAGTATGTGAAATGCCCGTATACATTGAAGAAAAGAAATCATTTATTGTTATCGGTAAGCTAGGACAAGGCCTATCAGCCGAAAGTCATAATTGGATACCAGCGATTTGGCAAGAAGCAAATAATAAATTTGAAGAGATTCGAGAGTTAGCCAAGTCTAATAATGAAGGTAATATAGTTGGCATATGGGGTGCCATGAGTGATATTTCAGAAAGCTTTGAACGGTGGACAGATCAAGGTAAATATCTAGCTGGTTGTGAAGTGTTTGAGAACGCTACTGCTCCAACAGGCTGGACAAAGTGGACTATTCCATCTTATAAGTATGCGGTTGTTAAATGCAATCAGAGTACATATCAAGAAAAGTTTAATTATATGATTCATGAGTATTTACCAGATAACAATTACTCGATAGTTGGGGCAGTACATGAATATTACAACCCAGAAGAAACGAATGGAGAGTTATATTTATATTTTCCATTTGAAAAACGAGAAAACGAATAATCAAAGAATATTCAGCAAGTCGAAGAGGGCAAGTCCATCGGATAACACTGCATTCCTACATCGTCACTGACGCTCCTTGGTCGCCAAGAGGGATATCGGAGAAGCTTATTCAGACGACACATTCAACCAGCTAAGTCTGACGACCCGTTCCCTTTGGTCACTTAAGCTGCTTGAACGTCAGGAATGTGCAACGTTATCCGAAATTCCTTATATAGACATAAAACAAGATGAAGATCAAAGGAGATATCAAAGTGACAATACACGAGAAAGTAAAACTATGGGAGAAAAAAGAAGGTATCAATCTCTTTCATGATCTCGGACTTTCGAATAATGCTAATTTTTTAGATTATGGTTGTGGATTTGGCCATTATACATTTGCTGCATCAAGATTTTTAGGAAGTAGTCAAGGGAATGTATTTGCTGTCGATATCAATAAAGACTGTCTTAAGTATGTTTCCAAGGTCGCTCAAGACGAAGGGTTATCAAATATTATTGTTGCAGCTGGTAATAAGGATTATAGTTTGAATTTTTCTGACAATTCCTTTGATATGATCATGTATTATGATGTTTTACATGGAAATGGATTTCATAGATTCACTCTATTTGAAGAGGCTAAGAGAACATTAAAGAGTGGAGGTATCATGTCAATCTTGCCATTTCATTTGTCTAACTTTAGAGACCGGGAAGGAAAGAAGAAGGTATATACGTATAATAAATTAATTGAAGAAGCTAAAGAATATGGATTTATAAATATTAATGAAATGCCATCCGGCATTCATTTTGAGAAATATCATAGTTCTTATTATATCGATAAAGGTGGAGTAGAATTTGAAGATTTAGAAAGAGCGGAGATTTTGAATTTAAGAAAGATGTAATTGAATGATTTATTAAGGGCAGTTTTGGTGGGTTAATTCGAAGAAGAAGGGACTTAAGTCTCCGACCCGGCAGTTGCACTGTCTTAAGCCTCTCGGGTTCGAGAATCCGACAACGTTATTGGAAATTCAGGCAAAGTAATAACAACCCCATTATAAAGTCATTCTTTAACTTGGATGACTATTTAGAATTGAAACCTTACAAGAAGGGATGATGAGATATATGGTTACTAGAGGGTTTACTAATTTGCTTCAGATTTTCCCAAGCTCAGATATGAGCAAGACAGCAGAATTCTATGAACATATTGGCTTTAGAGCAGTAAGTTATCTTGAATCATTTGAACCACATATTTGTCTATATAGGGATCAAATAGAGATAGTATTAACAAGATCAAATAAAGAGTATATAGTACCTAATCGAGAGATACATGGATACGGGTATGATGCATATTTTATAACAGATAATCAAGAGGAGATGGAGAAAGATTTTAAGAAGCTAGGGGTTAAGATCATAAGACCTCTAGCAACAACAGATTATAACAATAAGGAATTTGTATTTGAAGATATAGATAGAAGATGGATTGCTGTCGGTAAGAAACAGTAAATCGTTAGAGTCTAAAGATTAAGTGAAAGAAGTTTCGAAGAGGGCCAGAACATCCGATAACATCGCATTCCTACTGCGGGCATACGCCCTTGATCGCTAAGAAGAATCTCAAAGATGCGGAATCAGGCGATACATTCAATCGGCTAAGTCTGACGACCCGTTCCCTTTGGTCACTTAAGCCGCTTGAACGTCAGGAATGCACAAACGTTAGGCGAAACCACTGGAAGAGAGGAATGATAAAACATGATAGAACTAAAAACAAATGAGTACTACAAGATAAGCCATATTATAGCCCATAAAGAAGATGAATTTATCTTTGTATTTGTTCAATCTGTCATTGATCTTAATCAAACAGGAAAGATTTTCGTTAATAATTTTGACAATCCAACTGCTGGATTAGTTGCTAGTCATGGGGGGAAGTATTATCTTTTTGGAGAAGAAGAAGATCAAACTTTCAATCGCTCCTTGCTTGATTTTTTAGCCAATCCAGCTAATCACGCTAATTTTTATGATTTATATTTTTCTTCAAATACTTGGCTCTCTATTATTAAAGCCCCATTGAATGACAATACAGTAGAGCTAAGAAGAACCCATTATATTTTTAGTGACACTACAACAGCTCCTGATGAACATCATGTTCAATCTGGAGAATTCCCCTTAACGAGAATTAATGAGAAGTTATATGAAAGATATGTAAAGGAAATTGATGATTCGTATGCCTTGCTTTGGGATTCAGCGGAGGTATATCTTGAAAGAGCATTTGGTTACTGTTTTTTGAATGAATCTGGTTTTGTAAGCGCATGTAACACCTTCTATTTGGGTGGAGGGTATATTGAACCAGACATAATTACACTTTCAGATTATAGGAAACAAGGTTTGGCTCTTACTCTGTGTCAGGAATTTATTAAACAAAGTAGGCAACATAAGTTAATTCCTTATTGGGATTGTGATTCTGGCAATAATGCATCTAACCAGTTGGCTAGTAAATTAGGCTTTAATAAAGTTGGAGAAGTGCCGATATTATGGTGGCATGAAAACAAGCAAGTCATTTCAAATTATTTAATAAATTATAACTACAAAATCTAAGTTCCAAGAAATTAGAAAGTGTCTCACTGCGGCATCGCCTAACACAATATTAGTGCTGCGGGCCATACGGCCCTTGATCTGCCAGAAGTAACTTCGAGGAAGTGAATCAGGCGACACACCTGCACCACCTAACCGCGTCGCGATCAGTCGCATGTGCTCCTTTAAGGTGGTGGGACATCGAGAACAAAGAACGTTATATGAAATCAGCGAACACCATAAAGACCCTCAATAATTCATATCACATATTGTTGAGCAGGCTACCGCAGACTGCTTATTTTATTAAGCTCCCATGAAAATTAAATCTGCAGTTATTGTAAAAAAGGCAAAGTAAATAAGACGCAGTCCATTCATTTTTTTGAAGGTCACAGCATCCGAAATAAGGAATATTGGTATATCAATGAATTAAGAGACTTCTGCA
>DJUJ01000148.1:4464-4685 GCA_002438345.1 Paenibacillus sp. UBA6285 | reverse complement strand
TACATTTCAGTGCAATCACTGGTGACGGGTTCAAGTCTCTTGATGAAGGACAACGTGTGGAATTTAACGTAGTTCAAGGCAACCGTGGTCAACAAGCCGAGAATGTTGTAAAACTCTAGTATAATGAAATGATCCCCAAACTTATCGTTTGGGGATTTTTTTTATAGAAAGGTGGTTGATGTAAATGCAGGTGTTTGAAGACTGGAATTTAAAAGTGAAGA
>DJUJ01000148.1:0-4439 GCA_002438345.1 Paenibacillus sp. UBA6285 | reverse complement strand
GACCTTTAACGCTACAAGCAACAAGGAAGTATTGACGGTATCTGAAGCGGGTAGCTTGCTCGGTCTGTCTAAAGATCAAATGAAAATCTATGTAGATAAGCATAAGTTAACTAAAGTCCCGATCATGAGGAGTGTTGTCAGGTATCTTTTACTGAAAAGTGAAATCGATATGATTCTGAACAAAATCTAATATAACCAACCAAAAAAACATTGAAGACCAATCCTTGATAGGATGTGGTCTTTTTTTTTGCCTCACAAATTTCATATAACTAGAAACCTATTGATCCGATGATCGTCTATAATAATGGGATATTTAGGTAATGGGGGGGTAGGCACAAATTCCGATTTCTTCTTGTAGAATGAATTATTTGTAATTTTAGTTCCATCCAGTAAAAAAATATCTTCACGAGCTGTTGGCGTTACTTTTGATCCATCCGCTGAATAAATCACAAATCGAGCCGGCTTATTTAATGAATTAGTTTGATTAGTAGTTACCTCTTTTTTGTTGTCTTCGTTTGCGAAGTCAAAAGTTGCAACAAATAAAATCAGGCAGAAAGCAGCACTTAGAGTGATTACAATTCTTTTCAACTTAAAAAACCTCCATAAATGACCTTAATAGTAATTATAAGTATAAACGTAATTCCCAGTAATAAAAAGTGATGTTCATTAATGGAGAGAAGTCGCATCAACAGAAAGGGTAATTGATCCAGATGAAAAATAACCAAAGTACTCATCCACCTGCTTCATTTACTTTAAGTAGAATCGAGAAAAAGAAGGGAAAGAAGAAGAAAAAAATCAGCAAGAAAATGAAGATCTGGTACGCTTCGCTTGCGATCGTACTTATTGCTGGGCTGGGATCTTTTATTTTCCGTAAAGAATTAATGATTTTTGGGTTTGATAATGTTGTAGCTCCAACTATTGAACACACCCTTAATGAGTCCTATGTGCCGTTAGAAGATACTGAAGAAGCTGGATTACAACCAACGACGGAAAATAAAGACCATCCGTTTTCTATCCTTCTACTAGGCACCGACCAGCGTGGCAAAGAGAACGGACTTTCTGACTCCATCATCTATACAGTTATTCGACCTATGGACCATAAGGCACTGCTCGTCTCGATTCCCCGTGATTCATATACAGAAATTATTGGAGCGGAAAATATCAAAGGAGCAAGAACAAAAACCAAGATTAATGCGGCGCATTCCTACGGTGGTCCACAGATGAGTGTAGATACCGTTAAGAATCTATTGAACGCGCCAATTGATTACTATGCTACTATAAATTTCAATGGGCTTGTGGGCGTTATGGATGCTCTAGGAGGCGTGGTGCTTCCAATCACTAAGGTGATTGAGAATAAGAATCCAATTCATGAGAAACTAAGAATTGAGCCGAACAAACCGATCTATTCTGGTAAGGAAGCTTTAATGTATGTAAGATATCGAGAAGACTCTGATTTTAAGCGAACAGAACGGCAACGGATTTTTTTGAAATCAGCGCTTGAACGAATGAAAAGAATAGATAATATTCTTAATATACAGAATATTATCGAAATTGCCGGTAGTAACTTTAAAACCAATATGAAGTCGGACTTTATTCTAGATTTGGCTAAGAAAGTAATTCTTGAAGGGGGAACCCCTGAAATAACCAGCCATATGTTGCAAGGGGAGGGAAGCCATACGGATCAATGGTATTATATACTCGATGAAAATGATGTAAAGCGTACCCATGATATGATCGAAGTTTGGTTGAATCCGGAATCTACTGAGGCTGATCTCACAACAGCTTCTAAGGATGATGCAGCATAATATTTTTGGTAGACTAATTTATTTTCACACGGAGGTTAGCTTCTATGGCAGTAAAAACAAATGAGCAAATGCTACTCGAATTTAAGTCATTCATTCCATTCGTGGAATCATTAGAAGAGGTGCCAGAAAAACTATGGAATGAGCCCATAGCAACTGGTAAATGGACCGTGAAGGATATTATCTGTCACATCATGCTGTGGGATAAGTATTTCTATGAAGGTGCTATAAAGAAGATTGTTTTGAAGGAACCGATAACAACGAAACATCTGGATTTTAACGAGTTTAATGCTAACGCTATTGAGTATGCCAAATTGTTATCCAAGCAAACATTGATTGAACAATTTGTGCTTTACAGAACTAGAATTTTAGATGCAGTCTCTGGATTAACGGATGAAGAATGCGATCAGGAATATAAGGATGGAGACCGCAAGAAGTTCAGTGTTCGCAAGTATTTGAGAAGTTTTATCCCACATGATAAGCATCATAAAAAACAAATTGAACAATTCCTAAAATACATACAGCAAGGTTGAATCCTTGTCTTCTCATGGCTTAAGCCTTAGCGCGATTCTGAACCGATTTCATGGATTGGCGTTCCAGCTACAAAATCAATAAGAATGAATTTCTTGATCTCTGATAGTGGGATTGTGACGAATACAAAAGACTCTTTATTTTTCAAGCAGTTGACCTCATAATTGAAAATGCTTCAAATAAATTTATTGTTCATTCTATTTTGAGAACAAGATGTCCCATTCGAAAAATTTAGAGCGGGATTAGCACTGTAAATTTTCAGGGATGGAGATGTGAGGTATGGAGCAGAAGAAGATCATTGTTTTTTTGGATAGTGGAGATACGTTAGTGGATGAATCCACAGAGATCAGAGACGAGGACGGAATCGTGCTAACAGCGGATCTTATACCGGGTGCGGATGTCATGATTAGAACTTTGCATGAGAAGGGCTATACATTGGCGCTGGTCGCTGACGGCGATACGCAATCATTCAAGAACGTATTTAATCAGCATGAGCTTCATGAGTATTTTACAGCTATGATTATCTCAGAGAATATTAAGGCGGTTAAGCCTAGCTCTCGAATGTTCAAAGCTGCTATTGGTGCCCTTGATTTATCTGAAGCGGACTTCTCACGCACTGTCATGGTAGGCAATAACTTAAGTCGAGATATGAAAGGAGCGAACGCGCTCGGCATTACGAGTATTTTTCAAAGCTGGACGACGCGTTATCCTCACACACCTGCTGATGAATCCGAACGACCAGACTATACGATCAGCGAACCGATTGAATTGATAGAACTAATCGATAAGCTCAACGAGGAGCTACAGTAATAACGGCATAGAAGAG
The DNA here is from genome assembly GCA_002438345.1 of Paenibacillus sp. UBA6285. Taxonomy (GTDB): domain Bacteria; phylum Bacillota; class Bacilli; order Paenibacillales; family Paenibacillaceae; genus Paenibacillus_AQ. The sequence goes on along the minus strand of DJUJ01000148.1, from coordinate 1,280 downwards.
TAAAGGGTGAAGGCTCGTATGGACAATCAGGATCAGCAAAAAGAGCGGAAACCGCTATTATATATACAGACTGCAAATCATGTGATGGAAGAAATCCGGAAGAGGAAGCTTCAGCCACATGATGTCGTCCCATCTGAAGGGGAGATTGCCANNCGCGTATGACGGCAAAGCTTGCTCTGCAAATCTTGGAGAAAAAAGGGATCGTTTATCGCCATGCCCGTCGCGGGACATTCTTATCTGCTGATTACCAGACGAATTCAGAGGAACTGGTGCTAGAGAAGGTAATCGAGGAGAAGAAACCGATGCGAAGGATTGCATTGGTAATTCCCATCATGGATGATTATATTGGGAGAATCATCGTTTCCGTCGAAAGGGAAGCGCGCGAGGTGAATTGTCATTTACTCATACGAATGACTGCGGATAAGGAAGATGAAAGTGTATGCTTGCAAGAGCTGTACGATGATCAAGTGGATGGTATTATTTTATATCCACGTGGGGGTACGCAGTGCAGTGAGAAAGTGTTGGAGCTTAGTCTACTTAACTACCCTCTAGTTATCATCGATCGTATCTTTCGCGAGGTGCAGATTGACTGTGTTTATCATGATCATTACCATGGGGCTTATAAGATCACCCAGTATTTGATTGAGAAAGGTCATGAGGAAATCGGATATATCTCAATGGCATTTGACGGTGTGACGAGCAGGGAAGATCGGTACAGAGGTTATCTTCAAGCCATGCTGGATCATGATCTGCCGGTCAACAGCCGTAATATTTACTTGAATTGCACCGAGGATTATATGCAGCAGTTGAGTGCTCCTAATACGCAGTTGGAAATGTTTCTAGGTAATAATTCGACGTTGACGGCAGTTGTATGTGTAGACGACTATATCGCTACATCGTGTCTGTACACGGCAATCTCAATGCAAAAATTGGTGCCGGATCAATTGTCCATCATAGGATTTACTGACATTCAATTGGTGAGCTTGTTGCCGGTTCCTTTAACTACTGCAAGACAAGCGACAGAGAAACTCGGACAAGCTGCCGTACAGCGAGTTGTTAAACGGATGGATCATTCGCGTGAAGGGGCGCTAACGATTAAAATCGATACCGCCATCGTCGAGCGGAGCTCCGTTCGATCCTACGGTGTTATTTGATTCAAGTGTGTATCACCTTTTGAAGCTCTTTTCCCCACCATTTTGGTGGAGGGAAGAGCTTTTTTTATATCAGTGATATATAATTATGACACTGTATTTGTTATATTACTCAACTTTCGCACCTAG
>DJUJ01000042.1:433-3343 GCA_002438345.1 Paenibacillus sp. UBA6285 | reverse complement strand
GATATTCAAGGTATGGAAGATCATCTCGGAGATATGGACTTCAAGGTAGCTGGTACAGCAGAAGGTGTTACAGCTATTCAAATGGACATAAAGATTGCCGGTATCGACCGCAACATTCTTCAGGATGCACTTCAGCAGGCTAAAGAAGGCCGTCTGTTCATCTTGGACAAAATGAATGAAGCGATCTCTGCGCCAAGACCTAATCTGTCCAAATATGCTCCAAAAATCATTATCATCAACATTAATCCGGACAAAATCCGTGATGTTATTGGTGCTGGCGGTAAAATTATCAACAAAATTATTGAGGAAACCGGCGTGAAAATCGACATCGAACAAGATGGTCGTGTCTTTATCGGATCTTCTGATGAAGAAATGATTCAAAAGGCTCGTTCGATTATCGAAGGCATTGTACGTGAAGTACAAGTCGGTGAAATCTATGTGGGTACAGTTAGACGTATTGAGAAATTCGGCGCATTTGTTGAACTCATTCCGGGTAAAGACGGATTAGTGCACATTTCCCAATTGTCCACTGAGCGCGTAGCTAAGGTAGAGGATGTCGTTGCTATTGGTGACACAATTACCGTTAAAGTAACTGAAATCGATCAACAAGGCCGGGTTAACCTGTCTCGTAAAGCGGTATTGACTTCGGAAACTGGAGCTAAATCGTAAGTTTGATCTTAGTTATACCTTTACTAAAGGTATTGAATTGCATAATTAAAAGAGACAGAAGCGAATTGCGTTCTGGCTCTTTTTTTATATGAACAGAAGTGAAAAATTGGACCAAGCATTCCTATCTATTAGTCTTGTATCTGTTCTTATGACATAAATTCCTCCCTTGTCTCATAGATTGGGACAAAGTGTCTTTGTAATCGTGTGGAACGAACCGAAAAGTCGTTTCTACCGGGGAGGAAGTCGTCATGAAGACGGAAAAAGTGGCATTAGTGGTTGCTTGTGTAGCCATCGTGATAGGAATCGGTAGTACTCAGGGGCCGATAAAGGACATGCTTATGCAATTGAAACCGCAGGATGATCTGGCAGTGTGGATGGATATTCCTAAGGCGGAGAACAACGATCTTCGTTTGCGGATTGAGACCGCCGCAGCCAAGCTTAATGCGCCTCCAGTGAATGCAGTGGTTGATCGGGTATGGAAGGCGATTCCGGGCTATAACGGACTTGAGATTGATGTAATGAGTACCTATCGGAATGCACTATTGGCGCCAAAAGAGCCCATAAAATTTGTGTATCGGCAGATCAAACCACAGATATCCCTGAATGAACTTGGAGCTGAGCCCATCTATCGAGGGAATCCGGCGAAACCAATGGTATCGTTGATGATTAATGTGGCGTGGGGGAATCAGTATATTGGACCTATGCTGGATACTCTGGATGAGGAGAACGTGAAAGTTACTTTTTTTCTGGATGGGAGCTGGCTTAGTAAGAATCCAGAGCTTGCCACAGAAATGCTAAAACGTGGACATGAGATGGAGAATCACGCCTATACCCACCCCAATATGAGTACTTTAAGTCGTGCACGGGCTACTGTCGAAATTGAGAAAACTCAAAAGCTTTTGAAGGAGACACTTGGGGTCACAAATACATGGTTCGCCCCGCCATCCGGTGATTTCGATCAAGAGACAGTAGAGATCGCTAGCAGTTTAGGATTAAAGACTGTACTCTGGACTGTGGATACGGTGGATTGGCGCAATCCTTCTCCTGAATCTATAGTTGCCAAAATCACAAGCAAAGCTGAACCCGGCACACTTGTTCTAATGCATCCTACTGCCTCATCCTCCAAGGCGCTGAAGGCCATGATACGCGGGATTAAGGCAAAAGGGTTAAAGCTAGGTACAGTTAGCCAAACGCTGTCTGCGGAGCGTCTGATCCCCTCTGATGTTGAGTGAGTGATCTATTTCTGGTAGGATTATAGGCACGTGTATAAATTTAGATAGAACATGGCTATTGCCAGGAGGACTTGAAGTGGAAAAAATAGTATTATCCAATGGTTTGCGAGTGGTTATGGAGAAAATTCCGACCGGCCGGTCCGTTTCTTTCGGAATCTGGGTAAAGACAGGTTCGCGGAATGAAACCCCTGGAAACAACGGGATTTCCCATTTTGTAGAGCATATGCTTTTTAAAGGTACGGATCGATATAGCGCTAAGGATATTGCCGAGCAGTTCGATGCTATTGGCGGTAATGTAAATGCGTTTACCTCTAAGGAATATACTTGCTATTATGCAAAAGTACTGGATGAGCATCTGCCCATCGCAGTAGATGTGTTAGCTGATATGTTTTTCCGTTCACGGATGGATGCTGAAGAGTTAGAGAAAGAAAAGAACGTCATCCTTGAGGAAATTTCTATGTGCGAGGACACGCCAGATGATCTTGTGCATGATCTGATGTGTGCTGCTGCCTACAAGGATCATCCGCTTGCGTATTCTATCCTTGGCTTAAAGGAACGGCTGATGGAGATGAAGCCAGATGATCTTCGTGCCTATATGAAGGAGCAATATACGATTGAGAACACGGTAATTAGTGTAGCGGGCAACATTAGCGATGGACTGATTGAGCTGTTGGAACAGCATTTTGGTTCATTCTCTAATCATGGCACTTCTGCGCCGCTGACTCCACCGGATTATTATGGGGAATTGTTGTTTCACCGCAAGAAAACAGAACAGAACCACATCTGTCTCTCCTTACCGGGGGTACGTTCTGGCGATCCATTGCAATATGCTATGGTACTTATTAATAATGCCATAGGTGGTGGAATGAGCTCACGGATGTTCCAAGAGATTCGTGAAAAACGTGGTCTGGCCTATTCTGTATATTCATACCACAGTTCTCAAGCGGATTCTGGTTTATTTACGGTCTATGCTGGAACAGCACCGAAGCAAACCAAGGATGTTATGGAG
>DJUJ01000042.1:0-401 GCA_002438345.1 Paenibacillus sp. UBA6285 | reverse complement strand
AAAGGCAAGGAGCAGCTTAAAGGTAGCCTCATTCTTAGTCTGGAAAGTACTAGTAGCCGTATGAATCGTATCGGAAAAAATGAACTTATGCTCGGAAGACATAATACATTAGACAATATGATCGCCAAGATTCAGTTAGTAACGATGGACAATATTAACAGCGTGCTTGATAATATGTTTGCTGAGCCACTTTCTTTAGCGATGGTAGGCTCAACAGATAAAGCTATTGCAAATGTTAGGAGAGATGATCTTGTCTTATTACGTACAAATCAATAAACTAGCTGGAAACGAGGATGTTAATCTTCCTTGTAAAATGTCAGAACAGGCTTCTGGCTATGATCTTTATGCTGCTGTTGAAAGTGAAGTCGTGCTTGCACCAGGAGAACGTGCATTAATTCCAA
>DJUJ01000112.1:18507-38755 GCA_002438345.1 Paenibacillus sp. UBA6285 | reverse complement strand
GCTGACTAACCCAAGCACACTCGGCTTGTTTGAGACCCAAATCGTCGAGATTGCTGAAATCGTGCACGAAGCAGGCGGCTTACTCTATTACGATGGAGCCAACTCCAATGCCATTATGGGTATTACCCGTCCCGGTGACATGGGATTTGACGTTGTGCATCTGAACTTGCATAAGACAATGAGCACCCCACACGGCGGTGGTGGCCCTGGAGCCGGACCTGTCGGCGTAAAATCCATCTTGATTCCGTTCCTACCACAACCAACTGTGGTGAGAGACGAAGATAGCAGCTTCTCACTCGACTTCGGCGGACCTGAATCGATTGGACGCGTGAAAGCTTTTTACGGCAACTTTGGTATTCTCGTTCGTGCCTACGCCTATATCCGAACCTATGGTCCAGACGGACTGCGTGAGGTTTCGGAAAATGCTGTGCTGAATGCGAACTATATGATGCACCGCCTGGCGCCATATTTTGAAATCCCATATCCGGGCGTATGTAAGCATGAATTCGTAATGTCCGGCCGGAACCTCAAGCAATATGGCGTACGCACCTTGGACGTTGCTAAACGATTGCTCGACTTCGGCTACCACCCACCAACCGTGTACTTCCCACTGACTGTAGAGGAATGCATGATGATCGAGCCGACGGAAACCGAAAGTAAAGAAACACTGGATAGCTTCATCGATACGATGATCCAGATCGTGAAAGAAGCGCAGGAGACACCGGAGATCGTAATCAACGCACCACATACCACAGAGATTAGCCGATTGGATGAAACCCAAGCCGCGCGTAAGCCGGTATTGAATTGTTCTTGCGGTTAATAGATAATGAGCAGTATTAAAAAAGCAGGCCACGATATCGGTTATCGTCGGCCTGCTTTTTGCATAAAAATCAACACTATGATTAACTCGGTCTACACCTTCGCAAAGATCAGGAGTTATGCTATTCTAATTTCGAGGGTAGCGTTTTCCCATTAGAAAGGATTGTATTCCTTATGAAATTTGAATTTGTACATAATGTATTTCATAGAAAGTATTTATTGTCCCTTCCCTATTTGCTCCTCGCATTATTTATGTTATCCGCCTTGTCTTCGTCCCATAGAATATTCTCTCTCATCCCTTTCATATTAATTATGCTAAATGCTTTGTATATCGTTGTGAAAATCATTATTTATAAAATCAAAAAATAGATTTCTCACACTGTCCAATTACGCGAAAAAATTCTCAATTGAAATCTACTATACGACATGCTCCTAATCAACAGGCCCTCCCCAGCATCATTAAGATGACTGTGAAGGGCCTGTTTCAGTTGTTTATCACTATAACTTCTCGGTATTACGCACCATGCGTCGGAGTTTCTACTTTCGCCGTGCCTTTGCGCTCCTTAGCCGATTTACGGAAGTAGAACAACTCGTAAATTGCCGGCACTACAACCAGCGTAAGCAGCGTTGCCGCGGTCAAACCACCGATGACCACAATCGCCAAGCTTTGCGAGACAATGCTGCCCATCTCGGCATGACCGAACAGCAGTGGAGTCATGGCGCAAATGGTAGCAATAGCCGTCATCAGTATCGGACGCATCCGTGTTCCGGCCGCTTCTAGAATCGCTTCGCGAATACTCATATGCGCTTCATTCTGCTTAATGCGGTCGATGAGCACAATCGCATTCGTAACGACGATACCTATTAACATCAGAGCCCCGAAAAGAGCAGTGAAGTCAGGTGTTACGCCGGATACGATAAGTCCAACAATCGCTCCAATCGCTGCTAGCGGCAAGGAGAACATGATCGCCAGCGGAGCACGAAGGGTTTTGAAGGTGAGGACCATGATCAGATACACCAACCCGATGGAGATTAGCGCCGTCATGCCAAGGTCGTTGAAATCCTCTGACTGATCGACCGAGGCTCCTCCTGCAAACAAGGTGACACCTTTCGGAAGGGTAAGGCTATCGGTTTGCTTTTTAATATCCGCTCCGATTTCAGACACCTTCTTCGGATCAACTTCTGCTGTAATTCTCGCATATGGCTTCCCATCTTTATGGAACAACAAGGCGGGTTCATTCCGAACCTCATAAGTTGCGAGTTGAGACAGCGGCTTTGGTCCTTCAGCAGTCATGAGCGTCATTGCTTTTAAATCTTGCTCCGACTTCGGCTGAGCCATAGGATCTAACACTACTCCAGCAGGAGTACCGTCAAGTTCGATTTGCCCCATCGGGATCGGATTCAGCATAGCCGACAATTGCATGGTGATTTCTTGCGCATTCGTCTGCGCTGGATCTACCTTGAAACTAAATACAGGTTTGGTATCCTCCATATTGCTACTGACCTTCTGAATACCCTCCACAGTCTTCAACTTATCCGTAACTGTTGCTGCAACAGCAGTAATATCTGTAAGATTATCCCCAACGATATCAATATACTCACTGGTAGAGCTTGAGCCCATCATACTCATTTCATTGGCAACGAGTGTTGCCCCAGCGTAGGAATCCTTCACATCACGAACATGATTGATGAAGCCTTGTGCATCCGCACCTTTTTTCATAACAACGGTATAATCCACCAAGGTCTCCGAACTGACAGTGCCCCACTGAGCCGCATCCGCACTATTCCCTGACTGCATAATCACCGTTTCCGCTTCTGGCTGTTTCATCAGATCCTGCTCTAGCTGCTTTCCTTTTTCCAAGATCTCTTTAACAGGAACATCCTTAGGATAATTCAACTGAACAGAGACATAGCTGACATCTGAAGCATCAAGCGCACCTTTCGGCATAGTTACATAGGCCGCGATAGAGCCAATCAGAAGTAGAAGACCTAGCGATAAGGTGATCCATTTCCGGCGCAGATTCCAATCAAGGAATCGAGTAAACCATTTAGATGGCTCGTGTTCTTTCATAGAGGTTCTTCTGAGCAGCCATGCGCTTAACAGAGGTACCACGGTCAAAGCTACAACGAGTGAAGTAAGCAATGAATACGTGACAGTTAAGGCAAACGGAAGCAGGAAAGCCTGTAAACTACCACGCAAAAGACCCATAGGCAGAAACACAGCTACTGTTGCAATCGTTGATGAAGTAATCGCTCTAGCCACTTCCCCAGTTGCGCTTATAATCATTTCGCGGGAGAACGGTTCTTTTTGCAGCCTACGGTAGATGTTCTCAATAACTACGATACTATCATCCACCAGACGTCCGACCGCAACAGCCACACCTCCGAGTGTAATAATATTCAGACTTATGCCGGATATATCAAGCAGATATAAGGTAACTGCTAGAGAAAGCGGGATAGAAACCGCCGTAATCAGTGTTGCCCGCAGATTGCGCAGGAACAACAGAATCACGATCGTTGCAAACAATGCGCCGAGCAATACTTCACGCATCATACTGTTTACAGAGGTAACCACCATATCTGATGTACTGAACACCACTTTNNCTGCTGCTTCTGCGTTAGGAATCGTTTTATTAATATGAGCTACGGTATCCTGTATATGATCTCCGACACTTACTGCATTTGCGTTGGCCTCTTTGGTCACTATGGCGAAAAGAACATCTTTCCCGTTCGAACGGCTAACGCTTTCTTGATCCTGCTTCAATTCGATGGCAGCAATATCCTGCAGCTTAACACCCGAGGATACGGGTAGCTTTTTTAGGGTATCGATACTATCAATTGTTGAAACCACGTTAACGTTACCTGTCTGGCCACCAATCGTCTGCTCCCCAAGGGATGCCGATACATTACGTCCTTGAAGTAACCCTAATACTTGAGGTGTTGTAATTCCCTTCTCAGCCATTAATTTCGGATCTAGCTTCACTCGCACTTGCGGAGTTACTTTGCCATATAAGGCGACATTGGCTACACCTTCTGCTTGTTGCATCTCTGGAATGATCGTTTCTTCCGCAAGCTTAAGGTTTTCTTTAGTCAGACCTTCGTCAAACGAAAGAGTGACCTGCGACACGGGAATCATGGAAGTATTCAGTTGAAGTACAAAAGGGGCCATCACACCTTCAGGGAACTGCAACGAATCTACAACCTTTTGCACCTCCCCAGCTGCATCCTTCATATTTGTTTTTGAGTCATAAAAAATATTCACCTGTGCGTATCCGTCTCCGGAAGTGGACAGTATTTCTTTCTTTCCCTTAACAAATGCGGCCCCAGCCTCAATCGGCTTCGTAACCTTCGTCTCCATCGCATGGGCATCCTGACCCGGACCGAGCACCGTTACAGTCACTTGCGGATTATCTGCCTCTGGCATAAATTCCATCGGTAGCGAAGTGTAGCTCAGCCCTCCGACTACAAGCGCCATTACCACTAAAAGCCCTACCGCCGCCTTGTTACCGAACGACCATTTGGTTAACCATTTCATTATCGTTTCCCCTTCCACCCCGTATATTTCTGGTACTCCTCTTATGACTGCCCCATTATGTATTATTTTCCATCCCGAGATTTAGTTTAGACATTTTTGACCAAAGTCAAAACAGTCCTGCGGCTGGTTTCGTACTCAGTCTTAAGGCGGGGAACTTTCCCCTTCTTTAGACAGATCCCCATCCTCTTCCTTCCTAATGAACCAATCTGAGAAGAGTCAGTTAAAATGCTAAAAAAATCTGCTGATTCGGCAAAATACGATAGTTAGCAGCATCATTTTTATGTTACATTTACAAAATACTGGATTTTATGAGATTGGAATTAGTTAGGAGGGAATCACTTGAGTATTATTGAAGCGAGGCAATTGTCCAAATCATTCATGCAGGCCGTGAAGGGGCCGGGGTTATCAGGCGCAGTGAAACATCTGTTTGTTCCCAAACATATCGAGAAAGTGGCTGTCCAGCCGCTGAATCTTACGATTGAAGAGGGAGAGACGGTGGCTTATGTAGGTCCAAATGGGGCCGGAAAATCAACAACGATTAAAATGCTCACCGGAATCCTAAGGCCTTCTTCTGTCACTATTTCTGTGAACGGTATCAATCCTCATAAAAAAAGAATGGAAAATGCCCAGCAGATTGGCGCCGTCTTTGGGCAACGCACACAGCTGTGGTGGGATATTCCGATAACGGAATCCTTCGCCTTACTTAAGGATATTTATAATATCCCCGAGTCCGTTTTTAAGCATAATCTCGATATGTTTGTTGAAATGCTGGGCATGAATGAATTTATCCATTTATCCGCCCGTAAGCTGTCACTTGGTCAGCGGATGCGTGCGGATCTAGCGGCTTCCTTATTACATAACCCACCGATTTTATATTTGGATGAACCGACCATTGGTCTAGACATCTCCGTCAAACAGAAGCTACGTGAATTTATTAAACAGATTAATTTGGAGCAACAAACAACTGTTATGCTAACCACACATGATCTGGGTGATATTGAGGACTTATGCAAACGTCTGATTATTATAGATCACGGCGCTATTATCTATGACGGTAGCTTACAGGAGGTAAAAGCTAATTTTGCGCGCGAACGGATCATCTTTTTCCAGATTGCCTCACCCATCCCCGCCCTGTTTCAACACTTTAATACATCTGCCGATGTTCAATTGGATATTCAAAATGAGCTGGAATTCTCCTTGTCATTCGACCGCTATGAGTACACCGCCAGTGAGATTGTAAGTCAAGTGATGAAATACGGGGAAGTCGTGGACTTTCGCATGGAAGATGCCAACATTGAGCAGGTCATCAAAGCCGTGTATGACGGAAATTTGGATTTGAACCACGGTAGCGGACAGCGGAGAGGCGTTGAACAACCATGTCTGTAATTAGAAAATACAGCAGTATTACGAATCGTTCCCTGCAAAATGTACTGGCTTATCGGACTTCATATGTCATTACCTTCTTATCTAATTTTGTGAATTTACTCGCTATTTACTTTTTATGGCAGGGAATTTACAGTGGTCGGGATTCCTTAGGCGGTTATACATGGGATCAGATGAAGACCTATTTACTCGTCACCTTTTTGGCGAATTCCGTTCTTTCCTGGTATTCCGAGACTTCTATCTCCGGAAAAATTCTGGACGGCAGTGTAGCCGCTGATTTATTGAAGCCGATATNNCAGAAACGTTGGGGTCCAGTCTTCTGGAGGGGGGCATGAGTACGATCCTGATTGGAATATTCGTCCTGTTCACTTCGGGAATAACCATTCCTCATTCTCCAGTTGTCTATGTCTTATTCGCTGTGAGTTTACTTGCCGCTATACTGGTGAAGTTCGGTATCGTCTATCTAGCAGCCTTGTTATGTTTCTGGTCTACTGGCTCTATGGGCATTGTATGGGCGCGGATTGCAGTTACGAATCTATTGTCGGGGGCCTTGGTTCCTTTGGCCTTTTTTCCAGACCGGCTGGAAAATCTTGCCTTATCGCTACCCTTTCAAAGCATCATCCACACGCCATCTATGATCTTCTTGGAGCAGGCTGATGTATCCGAAGCGCTTAGCCTAATCGGTATTCAATGCTTCTGGGGCATTGTTTTATGGATTGCCGGGAAATGCATGTGGAACTGGGCCGTTCGTCAGGTGACCATACATGGAGGCTAAAGCGGAGGGGGAGTCATAATGAAAATTTCACGCATGATCTATCTATATAGACGCATGTATGTTCAGCAGCTAAAAGCAATTCTAGAGTATAACAAAGATTTCTACATATTAATGTGTTCTGCGGCATTAACACAGGTACTGGGATTTGTTTTTCTTTGGGTCATCTATGACCGGATTCCGGATATCAANNCGGGAAGTCGCTTTTATGTACGCGATGATCTTTCTAACCGAAGGAATAGGTTCCCTGTTTTTTGAAGGCACCTGGAGAATGAGTGGTCTAGTGAACCGAGGAGAATTAGATCGTTATCTACTTCGGCCAGTGCCCGTTATTTTACAGATCTTTTGTACGGGGATCGGCATTAACGGTCTAGGCAATTTGCTGATTGGTGGAGTTATCATCTGGCAAGCCTTTACCCATGGACAGCTTCATTGGACTCTGGGCAAAGCTGCGATCACCTTGTTGTTGCTGGCAACAGCGGTAATTATCCGTGTATCTATCAACTTGATCGGAAATTCAGCAGCCTTTTGGATTCGTAATGCTGGTAATGCCTTCCCTCTAATGGTGCATAACCTGGCGGATCTGGCGAAATACCCAATTACACTGTTTCCTCAAGCCGTACGTATCTTTATCTCCACCGTTCTTCCCTATGCCTTTATCAGTTTCTATCCGGCAACCTATATCTTTGACAAAAGTGAGTGGCATGGCTGGTGGATGCTGGCTCCGCTCGTCGCCATTGGGAGTGCGGCAGCCGCTTATGGTATTTTCCGATTCGGACTTTCCCGTTACGAAAGCACGGGGAACTAGAACATAAAAAAGGGAGTCCCGTAAGCCATTTAACTGGCCAACAGGACTCCCTCTTGCTATAGTTTATTTCCCTTCCGCGCGTACTGGATCACGGAATATATATTTTAAGAGTGGCGGTGTTACCAATGTAGTTACAATGACAACAATAATTACAGAAGTAAAATACTGCTGCTGCAACAATCCGCTTTGCAGACCTGTTGCCGCGATGATCAATGCTACCTCACCCCGCGAAATCATCCCTGAACCAATAATAAGCGACGAACGGTTATTAAAACCTGTAAGACGCGCACCCAGACCGCCACCAAACAGCTTGGTCAGAATGGCAACCACCGTCAGCAAGAGGACGAACCCGATTTGGCTTCCAACCCCTTCAAAAGAAACACTAAGTCCGATACTGACAAAGAAGACCGGAACAAAGATCGAATACGCTATAGGCTCAATCTTAGATTCTACAGCGTGCTTAAAGGAGGTTTGTGAAATAGCAATCCCAGCTGCAAAAGCACCGATGATTCCTGCCATCCCCATAATTTCAGCAAAATACGCGAACGAAAAGCAAATCATTAGCGCCGCTGCGATAACAGCCTCTGTCACCTTTAGCGGAGCCATCCATTTCATAACCCGAGGCACAACGAACCAACCCACAACAAGCGCTACAGCGAAGAACAACACCTTTTTTGTAATCAAAAGACCAATAGATGCTGATTCTCCTGTGCCGAAAAAGCTCATTAATACAGCGAGCAAGATAACAACCAGGATGTCATCTACAACGGCGGCTCCCAGAATGGTAGAACCTTCACGTGTGTTCAGCTTATTCATATCCTTCAGCACCTGAACCGATATGCTGACCGATGTTGCACTAAGAATGACGCCCATAAACATAGCATTATGATAAGCAAAACCAAACATTTCCCCTATGGCGAATCCACCAATAAAAGGTAAAACAATACCTCCAACAGCAACTGCGAAAGCTGACTTCCAGTTCTTGCGCAGTTGATCTAGATCCGTCTCAAGCCCCGCTATGAACATCAACAATAGAACACCGATCTCCGAAAAATAATGAATAAACTCTCCATTCTGAATCCAACCCAGTACCGCAGGGCCCAGTATAATACCTACAATTAGCTTACCCAGTACCGACGGTTGTCCCAGTCGTACAGATAAATCACCAGCTAGCTTGGTGAATAGTATAATCAGCATAAGATATAGTACAAACTCCATGTTTCATCCACTCCCTTGTTGTATATAAGAACTGCCAACCAGGGACTTCTCCAAGCCAAAAAAAGACAAAGAGGAGCCCTTGTTGACAGGCTCCTCCAAAAAACAAAAAATTATTCAATTTAGTATTATTAATTATATTATACCCGTAATATTAAAGCCTGTAAACAAGATGCGCCAATAATATACACTATGCAGATTTTAGTCAATTAAGTATCATCTTCACTATTTTAGATAGAACACTTCGCGTAAAGGCAACATTGGCACCTCATCATTAAAATCAAATGACCCTTCAACCATCTTTGAGGTAATGGCATTCCATCGATTGCAGGCGTCACTTTTGGCAATGTAATCGAAAGCCGCTTCAGTATCCTCACATTCAAAGCAATAAAAAAATTGATTGCCATTCTGAAAGATGGAGTAGTTAGAAATACCAGCCTTACTATGCTCCTCCAAAATTTCCGGCCAAGGATTTAAATGCATAGCTATATACTCTTCTAAACATTCTTCCTTCACCCGCCATGTCCAAGCTAATTTATTGCTGCTCATCTGCTAATCCTCCTAGAAATGCCCTCTTTTGTACATAATAAGGATTAGGACATTTGATACCTATTATTGTACCTGAAGGTAGCAGTCCAAGCTATGAATAACTAACATTCCGCTGCAAAATTCCTAAGCGTTAATTCCCGCTTCGCTCGGACGGAGAATTGCAGAACCAATCGCCAGCAGTACGACGGCCATGAGACCCAGAATGGCAAAAGGTAACCATAACTCATTCCAGCCCCCGCCGGTTGCAGCGATGTCGACCGCTTGGATGGCCCACTTTTGCGGAACAAAGTTAGCCGCCTTCTGCATATAGTCCGGCATAATGGATAAAGGCCAGAAACAGCCTCCAAGCATACAAGTCGGTGTTAGAATAAGGGCATTCAACATCCCGGCATTATTAGGATTACGAATTAACCCTGCCACTGTACTGGCGATCCCCATAGACACCAGCATAAATGCGGCAAGAACTAGGAAATATAGATACATTGGGACTTCATAGTCATAGTGCAGCACCCAGCGTCCCAAGGCGAGAACTACGACAATCTGAATCAGCCCAACCATGAAACTACCCAGAAAATTACCAAGAGCAATCTCGTAAGAACGGACCGGAGCACTGAACATCCGCATCATTGTGCGACCTTTCCGGTCATCCATAATAAGAGACACTGAACTCGTGACTAGCCCCATCAGGAACATTAACGTTAAGCCCGTTACGGCTCCTAATCCTTCCCGTGGGTACAGATTATAAACGGTTCGTATACTGCCTACACTGTGCTGTTCCGCTCTTTGCATGACAGTAGTAAACTGTGCGGCGGAGTCGCTGGATCCTTCATTAGCTGCTCCAATTAAGGCAGCGGTATTCCGCATATCATCAGCAATTGCGCTTGCTTTTAATTTAATCATAACGGAAGTTTCATTCGTCTTGAGCTCATACACACTAATTTGTGGCTCTTCCCCTGCAAGTAGAGCTGAAGTGAAGCCTGCTGGAATTAGAATCCCCGCTTCTCCATTCTGATCGACAACTCCTTCTTTTAAGGCAGTCTCGTCAGACTTTTCTAGAAATTTATATTCTCCGGAATTCTTTAGTTCAGTGAGCAGGTGCTTACCTGCAGCTCCGTTATCCATATTGGAATACAGCACAACAGCTGGGTTCTCCCCCATCGTTCCAGTAACGGAAACAATACCAGCAAGTACAATACAAGGAAGCAGAATATATATGAGCACACCTTTCCTAGTACCAATGGTTCGCTTCACCATGTTCCAGCCAATCGTTAAGATTTTATCCATGATAACCCACCTTCCGGTACGAAATAGCCGCTGCACTGAACAAAACTAGACAGATCAGCGATAAAACTCCCAAATTCGGCATGATTTGCGATACATCGGCATGTAGCATCATTTTCAAGATAGCCTGCATTGCCCAATGGTTAATTGTAAAGATCCCTACAGAGTTCACCCACGATTCTGGAAGTGGCGCCATTCCTCCGCTAATGAAGGTCATACTCACAGTGAGTACCGTAACCACACTTCTTGCGCTTGCTCCAGTCTTGCTAAACATAGAAATAACGATAGATAACGTCATAGATGCCACAATCATTAGCAGACAAAATAGGAGTAGCAAGCCCGGACGATTTCCCCAATTCACACCGAATAACACATTCGTTAGAATAATAATCGCTGCGCATTGAACGATACTTACAATTCCTACACCAAGCATTTTACCAATGAATAGCTGTGAGCCTTTGACAGGCATTGAACTTATTCTGAAAAGCGTATGATTTTCTTTTTCATTAAAAAGCGAGGTTGTTACAGTCAATCCACTATAGAGTAGGAACATCAGCATCATGGACACCGCATAGAATTGGGAANNAGTATAGGAATACTCTCCCTCGCTAAGTTCTCCAAGTTTAACAGAAGGCTGATTACTGGTACTTGGTGCTGTAACGTTCAAAGCTGCTGGACCTAGCGTCATCGCCACTGACTGCTTGTAATTAAGATTGTTCAGAAAATTATCGAATACCGTCCCTGCGACCATATTGTCTGTACGTTTTTTGCCGAGTATAAACTCCAGCTGTGCGGTTTCACCGCTCTGTACCTTGCTATCAAAGCCTAGAGGAACAATGACCGCATAACCATATTTTCCTGTCCGCAGACCGCTTTCTGCCGCCTCTCGACTATTTACCATAACCGGAGTAATGATATCCTTAAGCTCGGTTGTTTTCAAAAAACTATCCATCATTACAGAGCTTTCATAGCCTTCTC
This sequence comes from Paenibacillus sp. UBA6285, assembly GCA_002438345.1. Classification (GTDB taxonomy): domain Bacteria; phylum Bacillota; class Bacilli; order Paenibacillales; family Paenibacillaceae; genus Paenibacillus_AQ. The sequence goes on along the minus strand of DJUJ01000112.1, from coordinate 27,415 downwards.
CAGAAAGATTCACTACACCCACTCGTACCGGATCAATCTGGGAGGCCCCTTTATCACCGACGACATTAGAGAGCGAAGCACCTAGTAGAAAGATTAACAGCAGTGGCAGCAAAAACATATTTAATATCATCGACCGTGAGCTAAATAACCTGCGCAGCTCGTAGATCATAATCGTCCATGTCTTCATTAGAATGTTCCTCCCCCCTCTTAATCACGTAAGGTCCGTCCGGTCAGGCTTAGGAATAGCGTCTCCAGATCGGGCTCTTCAATATTTAGAGATCCAATAATCCCCTCATGTTTGGCAAAAATAAAAAGTATATCCTGCAGCTCACCTTGCGAAGATGGCAGATACAGTTCGACTACACCTTCTTTTACTTCTACGCGGCTAATTCTCGGATGAAGATTCAGCTCGTGGACTAGCTCTGGAGTGATATTAGTGGCCTTAATGACGATTTTCTCTTCCTGAGCGACCCTTTCACGAAGTTCTTTTTCCGTACCACAGGCAATGATATGCCCTTTATCCATGATCGCTACCCGATCACAAATAGCTGCGACTTCCTCCATGTAGTGACTCGTATAAATAATGGTTGAACCGAGTCGATTTAGCTCCTTGACCGATTCAAGGATATGATTACGAGATTGCGGATCAATCCCTACGGTCGGCTCATCCATAATAATCAGCTTCGGACGATGCATAATAGCGCAAGCAATGTTTAGACGTCTTTTCATCCCTCCAGAGAAGGTAGAGGGTTTCTCTTTGGCACGGTCGCTAAGTCCTGTGAAGGTAAGAGCTTCTTCTACCCGTTCCTTCAAGAGCTTGCCACGCAAACCGTACAATTTCCCGAAAAAGGTGACGTTATCCGCCGCTGTCATGGTGTCGTACAGGGCTAAATCTTGTGGAACCAATCCAATTCTTTTCTTCACCTCGAGGGATTGCGAAGTCACAGGCAGACCATCAATAACAATGTCTCCCCCGTCAATCTTAAGCAATCCGCAGATCATACTGATCGTTGTACTTTTACCAGCTCCGTTCGGACCTAGTAGGCCAAAGATTTCTCCTTCTTGTATCGTCATATTCACATGATCCACTGTTAATTTACCTTCATATCGTTTCACCACATCGGTTAACACTGCGATCGCCATCTTTTCATCTCTCCTGTCGTTTGTGCTTCTATATTTCCAATTTTAGCTTAAAGTGAGTTCCAGCGAAGGTACGAAAGGTCATCTTTTGAAGGTGACTAAAGTCATCTCCTGAACTAGTGGGTTAATATGCTAAGATTAGAAAAAAACATAAAGGATGACTCAGGCGTGACCAGAGAGCTAAACCTATTGCGTTATGGACTCATCATAGTTCCGGCTTTTTTTACTATGTATATCTACCAATATGCCGATTATGGAATCTTCACACTGCATATTCTAATGCTGCTATTCCTTGTGGTCATGGTCCCAAAGCTTCCCCGATCCTTTCATGCCTTGATAAGCATCATTGAAGTGCTGTTCACCGCCTGGTTATGTTATCAGTACGGCAGTATCATGATTTTTCCGGCGATTTCGGCATTACTTTATTATTCCAGACTTCAGCCTCAAGGAGTGCCTCTCGTGTTTACGATAGTGCATCTGATTACTTTAAACGTTGCGCTCTGGGATTCTCCACAGCTCTTAGTAACTTTCATCAACATTACATTTCTGCTCATCGCCTATCTCAACGAACTATTACAGAGAGCTGGCCGGGGACGCGAGGATACCCTACACTTATATGATGAGCTGCGCAAAAAGCATTTCGAGCTTGATGAAGCCCGCAACCGACTGCTGGAGTTCAACGCCCAAGTCGAAGATGCAGCTCAGTCCAAAGAACGAATTCGAATCTCACGTCAACTCCATGACGATATCGGCCACCGCCTGATTCGCATTAAAATGATGATGGAAGCCGCACTGCAGACCTTACCAACCTCTCCTGAGAGCGGAATGCAGATGTTGGAACTGATTCGAGATCAGTTGTCGGCCAGCATGGACGATATGCGCTCCACGGTAAGACGTATCAACTATACCCCACAATTAGAGGGAGCTTACGCGCTAGATCGACTGCTCGAAGAGATCGGCCGCGATACGGGAATCGAGACCTCATACCAAGTACTTGGCATTCCCTACCCGCTGTATCCTAGTATTCAGGTGATCTTGTATAAGAACGCCCGTGAGGCCATAACCAATGCCCTGCGTCACGGAAAAGCAACGGCGATCTGGATTAAAATCGAATTCAGTGATGCTGGGATTACGATGGAGGTTAGCAACAACGGGATACTTCCCGAAGGCAATAAACTAACCAAACTGCCGGGAAGTGGTGGCGTCGGGATGAAAGGAATGTCCGAGCGAACACATCTGATCGGTGGAACCCTGGAACTGCGGCTGGAGCCTCATTTCACAGTGGTTACGCGGTTGCCCGTTTATAAGCAGGGAGAGATCGTATAGGGAACGTAGGACTTGAGGTAAAGAAGAAATCTATATTAGGAAGAAGGAGCCACGCTAATGATTAAAGTGATGATTGTAGATGACGATCCCTTTATTCGCCAAAGTCTACAAGTGCTGATAGGGATGGACCCGGATATTGAAGTGATCGGAGCTGTGAGTGACGGAAACGAGGCCTTGAGTTTGCTCCAAGCGGGGGAAATGGCCGATGTAATTCTAATGGATATTCGTATGCCAGGCTGTGGTGGTGTTGAAGCGACAGAGAAAATTAAGCAGGTTTTTTCGCAAGTTTCGATACTGATGCTAACCACCTTCGATGACGATGAGTATATCATTGAAGCGCTGCGCAACGGAGCCAGTGGATATTTACTCAAAAACATACCGCCAGACCGTATCATACAAGGTATCAAAACGGTCTATGAAGGTAACATGCTGATCCACCCTGATATCGCGCGCAAGCTAGCAACCTTTCTACAGCCTGCGACCCGCCACGAATCCCCACAGGCACAGCCGCTGGAATCTTTCGGACTGACCAAAATGGAACTGGCCGTTGTCGCTTCTATCGCTGAAGGGCATACCAACAAAGAAATCGCTGGACAGTTATTCCTAAGCGAGGGTACGATCAAAAATTACATAACGGATATTTTAAGCAAATTGGAGCTGCGGGATCGTACGCAAATCGCTATTTTTTATTTGAAGAATGGGCGGGGATAGCACTAAGTAGTTGGTTCATATTGAAAAAAAGCCCGGACTCTATTTCCAGAGTCCGGGCTTAACTTTAGTTATCCTTCCGTCGATTCCTTTTTGGTTTCAGCGGCTTTGTTTCGTTTGAGTCGGCCGTCCGGAAGATTCCGGCTGCGAGTACCTGTCTTCATCGCGATGATGCTGAAGATGCTGGATGGCTTCGCTTCAGCAGTAATCGCTCCATCTGTCTCCGGCACCAGAATAATGCCGAGCTGATGGTGATCTCCATCGTAAATCGGGCTCTGAAGGTATTTGCTCTCCCCTTCACGATTCAGCACCTCCAGCTTGCAGAACGCTGGATTCATGCGCAGCGCCTCATGTAGCTGCGCCGCATCGGTCAACAGAACCCCGTTGACCTTCAGTAAGATCTCGCCGGGCAGGATGCCCAGCTCCTGCCCGGGACTGCCCGGAAGCACGGCCAGCACCTTGCGGCCGCGCGGTGGATGCACGAAGATGGGGCTGATGCTGCGCTCTTCCAGAGCGCTGTACCAGCTTAACCCTTCGTGCAGCACAATTGCTGCGAGCGCCGCGAGCAGGGTCAGCGGGCTCCACCAGGATGCAAGCAGGCTTAAGCCCAACAGGACGATGCTGTATATCAGCAGCCGTCCTGAAGTACGGGCCGCCTTGCGCCCGGGCAGCATGCCCTGCGTCATCTCGCTAAAGCCGATGATGACGGGCAAAGAGACAATGCCAAGCCCGCCGCCTAATAGCGGCTGCCATGGCAAGTCCATCGTTCCTGCTCCCGAAGGGATTAGCAGGAACAGCGGCAGCGGCCAGAAGGCCTGCAGCTGATAGCCGCCAACAACCATGCCGCGCTTGCCCTTCAAGAAGAGCGGCGTCGCAAGCTTCGCCCCTTGTCTGCGGGCCAGCAGTGCCTCCGCCATGTGCAGTAGCGCAGCAAGCACTAGCAACGCGGGAATATCCATCTCACGTATGGCTGTTGTTATGTTCCCGACCGTTCCACTATGTAAAGCATTCGGAAAGAAAGACAGTATAAATTGAATCACGCCTAGCAAGCCTATTGAATACGCGAAGCATAAGTACCTCACACGCAATAGCGATAACACAATACTGACTACCCAAATGCAGGCCACAGCTGTACCTGATAAGGATACCCCTAACAATATGGCTGCAATAGAAACCACTAGTCCCATCACTAGCCCGCTCCACACCGTGCGCCACGTTTCTTGACCCCAGCTATGTAGCTTCACATGAATCAGCTTACGTTCTAATGCGACCTGCCGACGATAATACAACGCAATAAATATAATAGCAATATAGTAATATGGCTGGATCAACAAGTGTAAGAACGCAGTGCCCAAGCTTCCTAACAGTTCCTGAATCACATTCAAACTGTTCGTCACACTCCTTTTCTTCCGGTTAATGATAAGTTTATAGCAAGCAGGTGCTTCTTCGTCACCCTTTAGAGTCGACATAAGATTCTGTTTCGCATTGAACTGTGTCTGTCTTCCCTGAATATTGGCCCTTTCTAATCTTAACAAGCATAAACGCCTTCGGCTTCCTTATAAGGACGGTAAGCGTATATGCGAGAAATATAAACAAAGTATAGATGCAAAGCTTTTACTTTCTTATATTTCAGAAAAAAAGAAGGCTGAATTCAGCCTTCTTACTTTTTCGACGCTGCCGCCTTAATTTCCTTCTGAATTTCAGCAATCCCTTTATTCCGTTGGTTATCATTGGCAGGGTTCTGTATAACCTTGATCAGTGCCAGCTCCAGCGCCTCCGCTGTCTTAGCATCAATCATGCCTGTGACTTGAAGCTTCGCTTCACTCTGGAATTTCTTCACTGCGTTCTTAGTGCCAGTATCGAAATAGCCATCTTTGCGACCAGGCTTGTAGCCTAAGCCGTCCAGCATCGTCTGTGCACTCTTCACATCAGCGTTGTTCATGTTATATTGCAGCGTCACGCTTTTGTTAATCGGAGCCACTGAGAAGTAATCCGGCTGCGCTACCGCGATATCCGGTTTAATCCCCTTGCCGTGGATCCATGTGCCGTCCGGTGTAAGCCATTTAGCAATGGTAACCTTCAGCAAGCTGCCGTCTCCGAGCTGTTTGTCAAAGCTCGTCTGCACCGTGCCTTTACCAAATGAATTATCACCAATTAGCTTAGCTCCCGCTGACTGCTGCAACGCACCCGCCAATATTTCCGAGGCGCTCGCGCTACCTTTATTCATCAGCACTACCACTGGATAAGCTTTGCTCGATCCTTTGGAGGTGCTAACTTCGCGTTTTTTATCTTTATACTCTATTTGCACTATGTTTTTTCCAGCTGGAACGAACTCTTCAGCCATTTCAATAACAATCGGGAGCACACCCCCTGGATCATTACGGACGTCAATGACAAGTCCCTTCATACCTTGCTTCTCCAGCTTCCCAAGCTCTTCCTTGAATCGATCCGCGGTATTCAGGGAGAACTGAGTCACCTCGATTACCCCTACTCCGTCCTTCTCCATTGTTGCGTAGACCGTTTCGAGCTTCACATCATCCCGAGTAAGGACAAACTCCAGAGGTTCTACAGAGCCGGAACGTTGTATTTTTAAAGTGGCCTTACTGCCTTTCGGACCGCGGATCTTGGCAACAGCCGCATTCAGCTCGACGCCTTCCAGCGATTCTCCGTTGACAGACAAGATTATATCTTTGGCCTGAATCCCAGCTTTTTCAGCAGGTGAGCCCTTGATCGGGGAGACTACGACTACCTTGCCGTTATCCGAAGAGACTTCCGCACCGATACCTGAAAAGGAACCCTCAATGCTTTCTTCAAATTTCTCAGCTGTTTCTTTACCCATATAGTTGGAATAGGGATCGCCCAGCGCTTCCATCATACCGTTGACAGCACCGTCTATCAGCTTCTCCCGATCTACCGTCTCGTAGTAATTACTCTCAATCAAACTGAGAGCAGTCCCAAGCTTCTGGGATTCCTTCTGCTGTAGGCCAGTAATCTGCAACGCCGAGGCTAGTCCTTGTCCTGCAGCTTGTCCAAAAACATGACTATAACCCGTCACACCCAAGGTCACCAGACTACCGCATAGCAGGGCGGCGATAATCATAAACGCCGCTGTGCTTTTTTTTAACATGATGTTCCCACCGTCCCTTCTTGTCCATCTTGTAAACTACACCCTAAGTCCGTCCTGAAAGGTACGGTATCTCTTCCAGTATATGCCGTACAATCAAATAATATGAGTTATAAGTTCTTTAAAAATTAGAGATAAGGCATAGGATTTACGATCTTACCGTCAATCCGTACTTCGAAGTGAAGATGGGGACCCGTTGAATTACCTGTGGAACCAGATTCAGCAATCACATCTCCGCGATTAACTTTATCCCCAGCACTAACCCTAAGACCGCCTTTGCGTATATGTCCGTAGAGGGTCCAAACTCCGCCTCCATGATCAATAATTACACAATATCCGTAACCGCTCCACCATTCAGACAAGATAACCGTTCCGGAATCCGCCGCATGAATATTGGTTCCTTGTGGAACCGCAAAGTCGACCCCGGTGTGTACTTTCCCCTTCTCGCCCGTGATCGGATGTGTTCGTGGTCCATAAGGGGATGAGATTCTTGCTGATCCTACAGGAAGTAGAAACGGTCCATCTCCACCTGAATAACCCGTATCACTGGAGCTAGAGCTGGAACTGCTGCTTCCCTTGCTAGCTGCAGCCTTCTTCGCAGCCGCCGCAGCTCTACGAGCCGCTTCCGCCTTAGCCGCTGCTGCTCTACGTGCCGCTTCCTCTGCCTTAATCTTATCCTTTTGCGTTTCCAGCGCAGAGCGTTCGCTTGCCAGTTTGACCAGCTTCTCATTCTGCTCTTCACTTAAATCATCACTTTCTTGAATTTGCTTATCGTAGAATGCGATAAGCTCCTGCTTCTCAGCTTCTTTCTCTTTCAGCAGACTTCTCTGTTGTTCCAAAGAAGTATACAGCTGCTTAGCTTGAGCATATTGCCCTTCAAGCTCCTGTTTCTTCTCTATAACCGTCTGCTTGTCCAGCTTATGTTGAACTAACAGCTCCTGATCCTGATCCACAATCATCTTAAGCGAATCCGCGCGGTCTAGAAAATCAGCGAAGCTTGTCGATGAGAGCAAAACATCCAAGTAAGAAACCGCTCCATCGGTATACATTAACCGAACACGGGACCCTAAGACTTCTTCTCTTGAGGCAACTCGCGCCTCTGCTTTATCCAATTCCGTTGCCGTAACATTCAAAGATTGTTCTGTATCAGAAATTTTGGTAGAGATGTCGGTCATTTTACCCTTAACTTGATCCACTTGCTGCAATACATACTGCAGATTGAGATTCGTCTTATTCTTATAATGCTGTGCTTCCTGCGTTTGGGACGCCGCTTTCTCCTGCTGCGTCTTAGCTTCCTGCACCTCTTTTTGTAGCTGCTTTAACTGCTTGTCGATTTCGGCAACACTTGTTTTTTTGGCATATCCGTCAGAGGGCTGGAATATAGTGACAGCTAGTAACATTACGGCTAGTCCGGCGGCAATCTTCTTCAACTCGCACTCCCCATCCTTCACTATTTAATATTAAACTTTCAAGAACCTACGAATTGAAACCGTACTTCCCCAGACGCCGATTAGCACGCCTAGCCCAACTAGCATACCGATGAGCAAAATCCAAATATCACTGAATGGAATCAGCTGCAATTGGAGCATAGGATCTCCCTGTACGGAGGACTCCAAACCGCTGTAACCCAAGTATAAGACAACAGAGGTGATGAGCGATCCGATCAATCCACNNTCTATAAAGAAAGGCCAGCGAATAAAATAATTTGTCGCGCCTACCAGCTTCATAATGCCAATCTCCTTACGACGGGCAAGAATCGTGACCCGAATCGTATTGGAGATGAGGAACATAGACATAAGAGCCAGTCCTGCTACAAAAATAAAACCAATGTTGCGCACGGCGCGTGTTATTTTGAACAAGGTTTCTATCGAGCCCTTGCCATATTTCACTTTGTAAATGGGCTGATCAGCATGTGTCTTGTTTAGTGCTTCAATCTTCTCAGCCACAAATGCTACCGTAGTAGGTTCAACAACTTCTACCTGAAGTGTATCAGGGAGAGGGTTATTGTCTTCATCGAACCCTTCTAGAAGCTCGGCTGCATCTTTCCCCATATCTGCACGGAGATCTTTAAGTCCTTGGTCCTTGGAGACGAACACGATCTTGCTAACTTCCGGCATATTGCCAATTTCAGTCTGCAAAGTCTCACGCATCTTCTGATCTACATTTAGTGCCAAATGCACATTAATCCGTACCTGACTGTCTGCCTCTTTAGTTAAAGCATTCACATTAAGAACAAGAAGGATAAATACGCCTAGGATAAAGAGAGAGACGACAATGGAAGTGATAGAAGCAATCGACATCCAGCCATTACGGAATACGCTTTTGAAGCCTTCCCGCATGTGTCGCAAGAAGGTCTTAAAACTCATAGCCATATTCCCCTCTCACCTGGTCTCTCACAATGTTTCCGTTCTCAATCGCAAGCACTCGTTTGCGCATTTTGTTCNNGTTCACAATATCTCTATTATGGGTAGCCATTACAATCGTTGTTCCGCGAAAATTAATTTCGTCCAGCAGTTGCATAATGCCCCATGAAGTCTCAGGGTCCAAGTTGCCCGTAGGCTCGTCCGCAATAATAACAGAAGGGTTGTTAACGATAGCCCTTGCGATAGC
>DJUJ01000112.1:0-18459 GCA_002438345.1 Paenibacillus sp. UBA6285 | reverse complement strand
AGGGCTCACGATTCGCTTTACTTCTGAGTCCAACCAGATCGAGAACTTCATTCACACGTTTCTTGATGACCTTCTTCGGTGCTTCAATAACCTCCATGGCAAAAGCGACATTCTCATACGCCGTCATCCTTGGCAATAGTCGAAAGTCCTGAAACACAACACCGATATTACGGCGAATATAAGGGATTTTGCGTTGTTTAAGCTTCCCTATGTTAAAGCCTCCCACAGAAATTTGACCTTTAGTTGGCACTTCTTCTCTATAAATCAATTTCATAAAAGTAGATTTACCCGCNNGATTTTTACTGAAACTCCTTGCAGTGCGTGAGTTCCGTTAGGGTACGTCTTCCATACATCTTGCATTTCAATCATTTTCTCACTTCCCAATTATGACATTTTCCACTTGTGTGAATCGACAGGGTCTAGCGTAAGTTTCCATAAACTTCAATATTTCCGCAATGTATCTATTGTAACAAATCTGTAACCGATTGAGTACCCCGTAACTGCTCCACAATTCGAAAGTTTTGTAATGTCTGTACATATAAATTTAATAAGCACCTACGGTACCCGCTCTAAGATGCCACCCAGGAAGGAGATTAATCATGAAAAAAATCCATGTTGCCCTCATAGTAGTCACTGCACTCATTCTAATTGGTTCATTAATATATGGGGGACTTCATCTGTATGGCAACAAAAACACGCTTCCAAAGGGTACAACCCTTGCCGGTTGGGAGGTCGGTGGGCTGAACATCACAGAGGTTCGTTCCGAGCTGGAGAAGAAGCTCCTTGCTCTTGAATCTGTCCCCCTTGTGCTGCAGGTCGAAGGAAATTCTGAGCTTACCCTCAATCTTAAACAAGCTGGAATGACCTATGAAGCCGCAGCTTTTGGGCAAGGTCTACAAGATCTCACAGAAGGACGGCTATGGGATCGGGTAAAAGCCCGTTACAGCTTCCCCCAGAATTGGAGTCTTGAAGCCCATCTGGATATCGCACAATTACAGACCATCCTAAGTCCCGCTTGGGAGAGAGAATCCTTTGGAGATCCAGTGGATGCTACGCGGCGAATTACCGGGGATGATCGTGTAGTGTATACGCCCGAGAAGACTTCCCTCGAGGTAGACTGGACAGGGATGGTGACTTCACTATGGGCCGCTGCCCCCACTCGTTTTAATCGTCTAATTGCGCTGCAGGAGAAAGGAATCACACTGGAAGTACCTTTAACAATATTACAACCGGATATCACCCTAAACGCTCTAAAGGAGCAAGGCATTGAGCGAAAAATCATGCAATTCAGCACCTCTCTCGGCGCAAGTGGACCTGGACGAATCTACAACGTTGAATCAGCGGCCAAAGCTGTGAACGGTACCGTGCTCCCGCCTGGAGCCGTCTTTGATTATGGCAAGGCTATTGAAAAAGCCAAGATAGAATACGGATTCCGCGAAGCGCCAGTGATTGTGAACGGAAAGCTTCAGGCGGGTGTCGGCGGAGGAATCTGTCAAGTATCGAGCACTCTCTACAACGCGGTCCTACGTACCGGACTGGAGATTGTGGAGCGCCGCAACCACTCCTTGCCGGTCAACTATCTACCCAAAGGCCAGGATGCGACGTTCGCTGAGGGTTATATCAACTTCCGTTTTCGCAATACGACCGGCAAATATCTCGTCATAAAAGCGGCTGTGCAAGGCCGATCACTAACCATCAAGCTCTTTGGTACCTTTCCGCAAAATGTTACTTATAAAGTCCATTCACAAATCGTAGAGGTGCTGCCTCCAGTCGACAAGTACGTAAACGATCCCTCACTCCCCCGAGGAGGCTCACGCGTTATTCAAAATGGGAAAACCGGATATGTTGTGGAGACCTACACTACCCGGTTTGTTGACGGTAAATCCACTGAGGTAAAAAAACTGTCCCGCGATGTTTATTACGCACAAAAACGATTAATCGCTATTAATCGTGGAGGCGTTAGTAAATCCGTAATTCCTGATGTCCCAAGAAAACAGTTGGTGGAAGACGGCGTACGTAGTGAGAAGCATAACAACAAATAACCGGTCAGAGCCCGTGAGGTCTGATCGTNNCCAGGGGTACATTAGAAGTAGACCTATAATCAGAAAGGATGCCCCCCCCATGACAACAGCTCTTGTAAATGATCTCTCTAGTATTGTCCGCAGTGCACCTGCTATTTTTGCCTCACGTACTTGCAGGGAAGCCCTTCGCGTAATGTTCCAGCATCCAGAATCTAAATGCATCGTCGTCTGTAACGCCACGAATGAACCGCTTGGATTGTTAATGAGCGAACGTTTCTTTTTAAAAGCTACAGGAAGATCAGGGGGAGATCTGTTCTACAGAGAACCCGCCATGAAGCTTATGAACAAAACACCACTCATCTGTGATATCTCCACTCCACTTGATACCGTATTAGCTGCTGCTATGAGCCGCCCAGAACCTATGAAGAATGATTGTGTCATTATTACCCGTAAAGGCAAACTCGCAGGTGTTGTTTATACCTCTGACCTGAAGCGCTGTTAGTTGTAGCCCCTTCCATCTTCCTTCCTCTTCTCCCCACCCTTTCCTCAGAAAAGAATATCCGGCGATGTGTCGATTCTCCAGTATCCATCCACTTTCTTCAGCTTCACATACACCGACTCACTGCTTTCCTGCGCATCTGGATAAGGAACGGTCAGTTCAAATTCAGCGGTTGTCGCAGTCTTGGAGAGCATGCGGGCGGTGGCCTTCTCATACATCAATAAATTGCCCAAATCTGCATTAACCTGCGACATTCTTCCGTTATGCTCCAAAAACTGTGTCTGTACATAATAAGCTGCAGCATTGTGAGTATAAGCTTTCTTTATGTAATTCATCAGCTTCGCCTTTGTGCCAATGTCACTGGAAAGATAACGGTACTCCTGCGCTTTATACGTGAAGGTTTCTATCGGGAAGATATTCCCGCCTCGATTACTATAGAAATAAAGGGCTTTTGCATGGACTACCAGCGGAATGATACTTTTCACCGTCAAATTATTAATGGTAGCAGGGCCCTCTTTCCCAGGTGCAGAAACAGCCACCTTCTTAATTGCCGCACTCCCTGCTGACGGTGAAGCCGCCATAACTCCCCCACCTGCTGAGATCAAGCCTATAGAAAGCGCCAACGAACCAATCATCCACTTTTTGTTCATCCGGAATTCCTCCTTTGTCATCTGAAAAATACAAGGCGATAGCCACTGTTCCAGCTTATGCACCCCGCAAGCTAAAATACCCAATAAACAGGGGGATGAAAACGCATTTCCTCAAAACCCTTATAATTCAGATATTTCTACAATATCTCACTTTTGCTTTATGCTATCATTTGGAAGGAGAGGGGATGGATGAAATGGCTTTAATAGAGTGCAAATTTTATTCAGAAGTGCTAGGATTGAACACCTCAATGACTGTAATTTTGCCGCAAAAAACAACCACACAAATCGGGATGAGCAACGTAACTAGAGGCGAACTTCACCCTACGCTATATTTGCTGCACGGTTTGTCAGACGATGATTCGATCTGGCTTCGCCGGACTTCTATAGAACGATATGTAGCAGAAATGGGAATAGCTGTAGTTATGCCGAATGTGCATCGCAGTTTCTATACGGATATGGCGGTTGGCGGTCGTTATTGGACCTTTATTAGTGAAGAGTTGCCGATGCTTGCGCGCTCTTTTTTTCCACTGTCAGATAAACGCGAGGAGAACTTTGTAGCTGGATTGTCGATGGGTGGTTATGGAGCGATTAAGCTGGGGCTTCGTAAACCGGAGTGTTTTGCAGCGGCGGCGAGTCTATCGGGAGCACTCGATATGGCACATCATTTTATGAACATAGAAGACCCTACCGTCAAAAGCAAAGAATACGAAATAATCTTCGGAAAAGAAGATATCGCCGGAACCCCCGAAGATCTTTTATGGCTGCTTGAAGAAGTGAACCGCTCCACAGGACCGAAACCAGCGCTGTATCAATGCTGTGGCACAGAAGATTTCCTATATACGGATAACCTGAAATTCCGCGACGCGTGCCGAGGAACCTCCCTTGATTTCACCTATGATGAAGGTCCTGGCAACCATGATTGGGGATATTGGGATACCAAAATCCGCGATGTGCTGGCATGGTTACCCTTGAAAAATAACTAACGTTTAATAGACAACAAAAAGGTGCAGCCATAAGCTACACCCTTAATATCTGTTCTAATCAGATTGCCCTCCTCGGAGGGTTCTTTTAAAATATAAGGATAAAGTATACGCTTCATACTACTTTTTCCTTATATTTCTCGCTTAATTGCTTACCGTCCTTATAAGGACGCCGAAGGCATTTATGCTTGTTTGGTGATTTTTTTAAATAATCCAGTCTGTTCCGTAATCCCTTTTTCAGCAGCAAATCTTTCAATACTGGATGCACCAAAGAATCCGTCTATGCCTTCTGTCCGTTCAATTACGTACGCAGCATCTTCTGGTTCAGCAATCGGTCCACCATGACAAATAACCATAATATCGGGATTTACTGCTTTCCCTGCTTTAATAATGGCTTCAATTCTTTCTACACAATCATCTAATGTAAGAGCTGTCTTAGCTCCAATTGTACCTTTAGTGGTCAAGCCCATATGTGCCACCAAAATATCTGCGCCTGCTTCTGCCATGGCTTTAGCTTGCTCAGGATCAAACACATAAGGAGTGGTGAGCATATCCAATTCATGTGCAGCTCTAATCATATCTACTTCTAAACCATATCCCATCCCTGTTTCTTCCAGGTTCTGTCTGAATACGCCATCGATCAAACCTACGGTTGGGAAGTTTTGCACTCCGCTGAAACCTTGTTCCTTGAGTTGTTTCAAATAAACCTCCATCACTCTAAAAGGATCAGTTCCACATACGCCAGCTAATACGGGTGTATTTTTCACAACAGGCAATACCTCAGAGCCCATTTCGACTACGATTTGGTTGGCATCTCCATAAGATAATAACCCTGCGAGTGATCCACGACCTGCCATTCTGTATCTTCCTGAATTATAAACAATCAGCATATCCGCTCCGCCAGCTTCACTGCTTTTTGCAGTAATCCCTGTACCAGCCCCAACACCTAAAAGAATCTTTCCATTGGCCACTTCTTCTCTAAACTTCGCCATGATTTCTGTTCTTGTATTTTTGTTCATGTGTAACGCCTCCATCATTATTAAAATGTTCTGTGTTAGTGTTATTTGCTCATGAGATCTATTAGCTTCTGCGCTGCTGCTTCTGCAAACTCTATATCATTAATGGCACAATCCATTTCGATAACCTCGACAACATTTCTGTTTACACCATTTCTCAAGGTATCAAATAACATTTGGTCTTCCTCTACGCCATAAAAAGCTTCCCCTGCAACATCAATGCCGGATATCCCTTTAAGCGGCAACATTAATACCGTTTTCTCTTTGGCCATATTTAATTTCTCGACAAGCTTTTTGCCGATAGCTTCATTCTCTTCTACCGTTGTTCTCATCAGAGTAACTGTAGGGTTATGCTTATAGAACTTATGTCCAGCAAATTTCGCTGGTACCGTATCATAAGGGCCAAAGTTGCACATATCAAGGGCACCTACCGACACAACCTGTGGAATATGATGTTTACCAGCAGCCTCTAACCGATGAGGTCCGGCATTCAGCACACCACCAATAATTTCGTCCGCCCATTCTGTTGTGGTCAGATCCAATACGCCTTCAATAAAACCAGCCTCAATCAGCGCTTCCATGGACTGTCCACCTACACCTGTTGCATGGAATACAAGCACTTCATATCCTCTAGCCTCAAGATAGTTACGTGCCGCTGTTACACAAGGTGTTGTTACCCCAAACATCGTTGTAGCAACTAATGGTTTTTTCTCTATGACTTGTTTATTCTCAAATTTAAGCATACCGGCGTTGGCAAAGGCTGCATTGGTAAAAATCTTTGTTGAAATGGAGTTCAGTCCTGCAACGTCTACTACGGATGGCATCATGACAATATCACTAGTACCTACATATGGAGTGGTATTCCCTGAGGCTACGGTCGAAACCATCACTTTAGGTACACCAATTGGCAATGCCCGCATACCAGGGGTTACAAGTGAAGTTCCTCCAGTGCCCCCAAAGGAGATAATTCCATCAAATTTGCCCTGCTTATATAATTTAGGTAGTAATTTTTCCATACCTTTGGCTAATACTTCTGTTGCTAGTGCCCTATCTTTCTTGGCAACGAGCTCATCTATACTTACACCCGCGGCTTCCGCTACTTCTCGGTTGGAGATATCCGGTGTAAAAGTGGGTTCAAATACACCCGTATGAATCGTAAACGTACCCAGCTCCAAGCTTTCCAGCAAATCTTTAATGTAGAGATATTCTTCACCCTTGGTGTCAAAAGTTCCGGCAATAGCAATCGTCTTCATTTCTTCAACCTCCTCTTCAAATATCTACAAAAAAAAGCATGATCAACTTATGAGTTAATCATACTTCTTTGATTTTTGAATGAAAACGCTTTTATGTCTTATGTTTTTGTGTTTATGTTAGATTTATATTGTTTTGGAGAGTAACCTTTGTACTTCTTAAACATTTTGCTAAACTGCGCATAATCTTGGTAGCCAACTAATGGCGCTAGCTCAGATAACTGGATATTGTCTCTATGTAATATTTCCGCTGCCTTATCCATCCGAAATTGCACGAGATACGTTTGGAAGCTGCAGCCTACTTTTTTCGAAAATAAACTACTTAAGTAACTTCGGGATATATGGGCCACCTTAGCTAAATCTGCAAACAAGATCTCATTCATATAATTTTGAGCAACGTATTCTTTTACAAATTCAACATAATCATAGTGCTTTGTTATTCCGTCTAACATTTTAACCATAAAGTCATCTTCATCAAGCGTTCCCGATACTTTAAAAGCTTTGGTTATATTAGTAATGGACTTCTCCGATGGAATTCTTTCAAAAGCAGATCCCCCGATATACCCCATCAAGTTTTGATTATTACTGTACATATACTGCACATCAATTGGCGTTTTCACAGGACCACCATAAACTAATTTAATTAAATCTGGCTTTAACGCATTGCATGTATTAAAAATCTTGTCCGCCTTAGCCTTGGCAGCTTCTAGGGAGAATACTTTTTTGGCCCCTAATAATCCCCCTTCTGTTAAGCCTAGATGTGCACAAATAATATCCGCTCCAGCCTCGATCATCTGAGTGGCTTGGATTTCGTCAAATACAAAAGCAACGGTAAACAAATCTTTTTCGTGGGCTATTCTTATAGCTTCTACTTCGAGTAGATAACCATTCCCTTCTTCTTCGAGTGCTTCTCCAAATTGACCATCTATTAATCCAACCGTGGGGTAATTATTGATTCCGGAAAATCCTTTATTCTTTATTTCACTTATATAGGTTTCCATATCTTTTGTCGGATCGGTTGCATTGAGGCCAAAAATAATAGGAATATCTCTTACCAAAGGGATGATCTCTCTAGAGGCAAAGTCCATCACCATGTCATTGCTATTACAAAATGGCAAAATCCCAGCGAGAGAGCTCCTCCCCATCTGGCGAAATTTACCCGAATTTAACATCAGAATGAAATCAGCTCCACCCTGCTTCGCATACTTTGCGGTTATTCCAGCACCTGTGGCTACTCCAATAATATGATTGCCCAGTTTTAATTGCGATCTAAGCTCGTCTAGGATTTGCTCTCTACTCATACTTACGACCCCTCCCATCCCTAATCTAAGGATAACCGTAAAGAACACTGTGAATCCAGTCATGTTGAATTTGGCTTATTTAGATAATAAAAAAAATCTCGCCTGCGACCTATAAAAGTCTGAGGCGAGATTTAATATTTATACGGTTTACAAAATAGCGTCCCCGTGTTGTACTACCCATTCATTAGCTTCGTGCAGTGCCTGCTCCGCCCGTTCAATTGCAGCCTTCACCTGTACAGTAGCTGTACCGCCGTAAACGTTACGCGCGTTCACTACCGCTTCCGGTTGAAGAACAGCATAGATATTCTCGTCGAACAGCGGTGAGAATTGCTTGAACTCTTCCAGCGTCAGATCCAGCAGGAACTTGCCTTCATTGATGCAGTAGAGCACTGTTTTTCCGATTACTTCATGTGCTTGGCGGAAAGGAAGACCTTTTCCTACCAAGAAGTCCGCGATATCCGTAGCATTCGAGAAGTCCGTGTTCACAGCTTCACGCATACGTGCCTTGTTCACCTTCATCGTGGAGATCATCGGCGCGAACAATTGCAGCGCACCAGTCAGCGTAGTGACGGTATCGAACATGCCTTCTTTGTCTTCCTGCATATCTTTGTTGTACGCCATCGGCAGTGATTTGAGCACCGTTAGCAAGCCAATCAGGTTACCGTAAACCCGGCCTGTTTTACCCCGTACCAGTTCTGGTACGTCAGGGTTCTTTTTCTGCGGCATAATGCTGCTGCCTGTGCAGAAAGCATCATCCAATTCAATGAAACTGAACTCTGTGCTGCTCCACAGCACCAGTTCCTCGCTGAGTCTGGACAGATGTGTCATCACAAGTGCTGCATTTGCCAGAAACTCAACGATGAAATCACGGTCGCTGACAGCATCCAAACTGTTCTCATACACACTGTCAAAGCCCAATTGTTCCGCTACAAAGTGGCGATCGATCGGGAAGGTTGTGCCAGCAAGTGCCCCTGCTCCGAGTGGCAACACGTTAATCCGTTTGTAGCTGTCCGTCAGACGCTCTGCATCGCGGCGGAACATCGATACGTAGGCCAGCAAGTGATGAGCGAACAGAATCGGTTGTGCCCGTTGCAAATGCGTATAACCAGGGATGATCGTTTCTACATTATCTTTGGCTTGTTCAATCAACGCTTCCTGCAATTCATGCAGCAAGCTAACTAGCTCAACTACACGGCCCCGTAAATAAAGGTGCATGTCCGTCGCCACTTGATCGTTACGGCTACGTCCAGTATGCAGCTTACCTCCGACTGGACCGATTTCCTCGATTAGATGTTTTTCAATATTCATATGGATGTCTTCATCCGCTACTGAGAAAACAACCTCTCCAGCGTTAACCTTGTCCAGCACTTTGTTCAAACCTTGTTTGATCGTCTCTACATCTTCTTGTGGAAGAATTCCGCATTTACCCAGCATAGTGACATGCGCCAGACTGCCCTGTACATCCTCTTTGGCCAAAGCCCTATCAAACCCAATGGAAGCCGTATATTCCTCCACTAGCTTGTTCGTTCCTTTAGTAAACCGTCCGCCCCAAAGCTTGCTCACCTGTAGTTTCCTCCTCTTGGACGCCAGAGGGCCGCTCCTATCCTGACGGGAGGAACGGCCTTCGGGGTTGCCCGTTTAAGTTTATGTTATCGTTCTATTTCGAAGCTCCAGTTACACCTGTAGAAACTTTAAGGCGCAGTGCGTTCAAGTGGATAAAACCAGTTGCATCCCCTTGATCATAAGCTTGTGTAGGATCAGCTTCCATCGTTGCAATCTCAGGATTGTACAGGCTGACTGGGCTCTTCACTCCAGCGCCGATGATGTTGCCTTTGTACAGTTTAAGACGAACAGTACCCGTTACATTTTGTTGGCTCTGTGTTACAAGAGCTTGCAGTGCAATACGCTCTGGAGCGAACCAGAAACCGTTATACACCAAAGTACTGTAACGAGTGATCAGGCTGTCACGCAGGTTCATAACTTCACGGTCCATCGTGATGGACTCCATTTTGCGATGAGCGACGAACAGGATTGTTCCACCCGGAGTCTCATACACACCGCGGCTCTTCATGCCAACAAAACGGTTCTCTACCATATCCACACGTCCTATACCGTGTTTACCGCCTAGCTCATTCAGTTTCTCCATAACTTGAAGTGGAGTTAATGACTCACCATTCAAAGCTACACAATCTCCTTTAAGGAAATCGAGTTCCAAATATTCCGCTTCATCTGGAGCATCCTCAGGAGCGTTGCTCAACAGGAACATTCCTTTGTTCTCCGGTGCACTTGGATCAAACCAAGGATCTTCCAATACGCCGCTCTCATAGCTGATGTGCAGCAGGTTACGGTCCATCGAATACGGCTTCGCCGCAGATGCCTGTACCGGAATATCATTAGCTTCCGCATAAGCGATCATTTCCGCACGACCTGGGAATTGATTGCGGAACTCTTCCAGACGCCAAGGTGCAATCACCTTGATGTTCGGTGCCAATGCAGCCACGCCAAGCTCAAAACGAACCTGGTCGTTCCCTTTGCCTGTCGCGCCGTGCGCGATAGCCGTTGCGCCTTCTGCGATAGCGATATCCACCATGCGCTTAGCGATCAGTGGACGAGCAATACTAGTTCCGAGCAAGTATTGGCCTTCATAAAGTGCGCCAGATTGGAACATAGGGTAGATAAAATCACTAGCGAATTCATCGCGCAGGTCATCGATGTATACTTTCGATGCGCCGGTAGCGAGCGCTTTTTCCTCCAGACCGTCGAGCTCTTCCTTTTGGCCAATGTCGGCTGTGAAGGCAATGATCTCCGCATCATAGGTTTCTTTAAGCCATTTCAAAATAACGGATGTATCCAGTCCGCCGGAATAGGCGAGTACAATTTTTTCTTTAGCCATGGTGAGGTTACTTCCTTTCGTGTGGGGGGTATAAGATTCGCTAAAATACGCTTATAGAATTCCGGTGATAAGGCGCAACTACGTGAAATGTTTGGACTTCCGGTCGCTGNNCAAAGGCGAACGCTAACGCTCCTACAGTTCCAAACTTTCACTTCGTTGCTCCGCACCGGAATTCCAACGCTACTTATTAAGTTCATCTTATATAGTATTTTATATAATCTTAGACCAATATAAGTTCAATCCTAATTTGCTATGATTCCTTATCCCATTAGGGCAGCCATCAAAGCTTTTTGCGCATGCAGGCGGTTCTCCGCCTGATCAAAGATCACCGAGTTAGGGCCATCGATCACGCCTGTGCTAACCTCTTCCTCACGGTGGGCTGGTAGGCAGTGCAGGAAGAGATAATCACTCTTCGCGCCTTTTACAAGCTCCTCGTTGACCTGATAATCCTTGAATGCTGCTTCACGCGCCAATTGCTCCTCTTCAAAGCCCATGCTCGCCCACACATCCGTGTAGATAACGTCAGCGTCTTGCACAGCTTCTTGCGGGCTGCGAGTGACCACAATCTTAGCTCCGGTTTCCTTTGCGATCTCACGAGCTTCTGCTACAACAGCTGCATCCGGCTCATAACCTTCCGGACCAGCAATGGATACATCCACGCCCAGCTTAGCGCCGCCAATCATCAGGGAATGCGCCATGTTATTACCGTCACCGATGTATGCAAGCTTCAGGCCTTTGAGCTTTCCTTTGTGCTCGTATATCGTTTGGTAATCCGCCAACACTTGGCAAGGATGTGCCAGGTCGCTTAGACCGTTGATTACAGGAATAGAAGCGTAACGAGCAAGATCCTCTACTTTGTCATGACCGAAGGTACGGATCATAATTCCGTCGAGATAACGTGACATCACTTGAGCTGTATCTCCAACGGTTTCACCGCGTCCAAGCTGAATGTCATTTTTGCTTAAGAAAAGGGCATGCCCTCCAAGTTGATACATTCCAACTTCAAACGACACACGCGTACGTGTAGAGGATTTCTCAAAAATAAGACCAATCGTCTTACCCTTCAGTGGCTGAAACTCTTCGCCATTCTTCTGCTTCTTCTTCAGCTCAATCGCTGAATCTATTAAGTACGTAATTTCTTCCGGGCTGTAATCGTTCAGCTCCAGTAAATCACGGCCTTTCAGTTGCTCTGCAATGGTGTGTTTGTTACTCTGTACGCCCTGACTCATGAGCTTACCTCCCCGTTTGCTTGTATATAAGTATTAATGAGTTCAGATAGGATGTCCACCGCTTGGTCGATCTCCTCATTGCTTACATATAAATTAGGTAGTAGACGAATGACATTAGGTCCGGCTGACACGAATAACAGGCCTTTCTTTTGTCCAGCCAGTACAATATCGCCCACTGGTGTTTCACATTCAATCCCGATTAGCAGCCCTTTACCACGGATATCCTTCACAAAAGAACAGTCCGCCAGCTTCTCTTTCAAAAGACCTGTCAGGTACTTACCCATTTCTTCAGCACGCTGTGGAAGTTCATCTTCCAGCATCGTCTCAATCGTCGCTGCCATAACCGCTGTTGCGAGCGGTGTTCCCCCGAAGGTGGAAGCATGACTGCCCGCGGTGAACGCTTCACACAAGTAACCTTTGCCAAGCATTACGCCTGCCGGGAAACCACTAGCAACCCCTTTAGCCAATGTAAAAATATCTGGTTCGATTCCGTAGTGCTGATGTGCGAACAACTTGCCCGTACGGCCCATGCCCGTTTGCACTTCATCTACGATCAGAAGCAATCCATGCTTCTTGCACAGTTCAACCACAGCATTCAAGAACTCAGGCTCAACCTCAAGTACGCCACCTTCTGCAAGCACCATCTCCAGCATGATAGCCGCTGTATGATCTCCAATAGCAGCTTCTAACGCGGGAAGATCATGCAAGGGTACAGTCTTGAAGCCTGCCGGAAGTGGCAGGAAGCCTTCTTTAACCTTTTGCTGTCCAGTTGCNNGAAGGATTGCTCAAACGTAATGACCTCATAACGGTCAGCACCTTTTACTTTCTGATGGTAACGGCGAGCCAGCTTAATTGCCGCTTCGTTCGCCTCTGCCCCACTGTTGCAAAAGAATACTTGGTCTGCACAGCTATTCTCTGTAAGAAGTGTTGCAACTTTTTCCTGACCCGGAATTTGGAATAGATTCGAGACATGCCATAGCGTGTCGATCTGATCCTTCAGCTTCGCGCCGACTTTCTCAGGAGCATGACCTAGACTGGTCACAGCCAATCCACTGGTGAAATCGAGGTACTTATTCCCTTTATCATCCCATACCCAGGTGCCTTTACCTTTGACTAAGCTGATATCATATCTGGCGTAAGAAGGGAACACTGCACTCAGCTTGCCTGTAGCAACATCCGGTGTACCTGATCCTACTGTATCGATCTGCTGTATCCCCGCTTGTGTAAGCTTGCTCATTCTAAGTCACTCTCCCATCGGCTGCTCCTGTAATCAGATAGCACCTCTATTTTGTATTCATTTATAATCCTACGAACGAATAATACGTGTGCCTATCGCTTCACCTTGCAGGACTCGACTAAGCACCCGCGGTTCTTTTCCATCCACAATGATAACCTCTGATACGCTACCCTGAATGCAATCGATAGCTGCACGCACCTTAGGGATCATGCCACCGTAGATTTCTCCACTTTCGATCAAGGCTTCAATTTCCTGTACAGTAACGGATGGAAGCACAACCTTTTGACCTTCCACCGTACTCATAATGCCTGGTACATCTGTGACTACGATCATTTGGGGAGACTCTACATAGGAAGCTACTGCCCCTGCTGCCGTATCCGCGTTAATATTGTAGCGCTGACCTGCAGCATCTACTCCGATAGGTGCAATGACAGGAATGTATCCCATCCCAATAATCCCTGTTACAATCTCCGCCTTTACTTCCGTTACTTCCCCTACCAAACCTACTTCAGCGCTATTCGCTACAGGTTTAGCAATAATCATATTGCCATCAATCCCAGACAGCCCTAAAGCTAGACCGCCACTACCCTGAATTCGTCTTACGATAGCCTTGTTGATACTCCCTGCCAGCGTCATCTCTACGACATCTAGTACTTCCTCGGTAGTCACTCGCAAACCATTTACAAAGCTGCTTTCAATGCCCAGTTTTGCTAGATTCTCCGAAATAGCTGGCCCTCCGCCATGCACAATTACAGGCTGAATGCCTTCCTGCTGCAAATCTCGCAAATCTTCAAAAAAAGAATCAGGAAGAGCCGCCAGCGTACTGCCGCCGCATTTCATCACAAACAATCCACTACCATCTAATGCATCTATAAGTTCAAGCTCGCTATTTAGCGTCATATGATCGGTATCCTTCCCTTGTGGGCTTAAGCACGCCACAAATTAGGTACGATATGCGGCGTTAATACGCACATAATCGTAAGTTAGGTCACAGCCCCAAGCTGTAGCCTTTCCGGTTCCATCATGCAGATCAACGGTGATCAGCACGGTTTCACTTTTTTGCAAATAAGCCAAAGCCTTCTCTTCATCAAAAATAACTGGCTTCGAGTGCAGTAGCACCTCAATATCACCTAACGAAATGTCCACACGCTCCGGCGATACCGGAACACCCGCGCGTCCAACCGCAGCAATAATCCGTCCCCAGTTCGCGTCCGCTCCAAAAATAGCAGACTTCACTAGACTAGATCCAACCACCGTCTTGGCGATTGCTGCCGCTGCCTCGTCATGAACAGCTCCATTCACTTGAACCTCAATCAGGTGAGTCGCGCCTTCTCCATCACGAGCAATCGCTTTAGCAAGCGTTTGGCAGACATGTGTGAATCCAGCAGCAAAAGCGTTCCAATCCGGATGAAGCCGAGTCAGCTTCTCATTACCTGCTAGACCACTAGCCATCGAGACTAACATATCATTGGTGCTAGTATCTCCATCGACTGTAATCATATTAAAAGTAACATTCGTAGCAGAACGAAGTAGACTGTGTAAATCTTCCGCTGAAATATCAGCATCTGTTGTCATAAATCCAAGCATGGTAGCCATGTTAGGATGAATCATCCCGGAACCCTTTGCGGCTCCAGCTATGGTAACTTCTACGCCACCGACGAGTACCTTCACGGCGATTTCTTTTTTGACCAGATCAGTTGTAAGTATGGCCTGGCAGAATTCTTCCGCTCCAGCAGCCCCTCCGTCCAGCTTCTCTGGCAGTGCTGCAATANNGCAACAGCAACATCATTAAGCTCTACGCCCAAATGCTGGGCCGCAGCAGCGCGCATCTCATAAGCATCCGCTTCGCCTTGTTCACCTGTGCAGGCATTGGCATTCCCGCTGTTCACGATTACCGCCTGCAACGTTCCGTTCGCAAGGCTTTCCCGCGTCACCTTCAGTGGAGCCGCCTGAAAAACATTCGTCGTATACACGGCCGCCGCCATAGCTGGAACCTCACAAAGAATTACTCCGAGATCGTTGCGGTCTGTTTTTTTCAATCCACAGTGCAGTCCTCCGGACTTAAATCCTTTAGGCGAAGTAATGCTGCCACCTTCCAAGGTAGTAAATAATTTAATCTCGCTCATGTTATTTGTACCGCTGAACCTTATGGATACACAGGTGTGTAGCCGAGGCCAAGGGTTTCCTCCCATCCCATCATCAAATTAAGGTTCTGTATTGCCTGCCCTGCCGCACCTTTTACAATGTTATCTATGACGGAGACAATGGTCACACGCCCTGTACGAGCATCAGTCGCAAATCCGATATCACAATAATTAGAGCCGCTAACTTCTTTTGTCGCTGGAACGACACCTACATCGCGCACCCGCACATACGGTCTGCCCGCATAATATTCACGGTATAAATCCACAAAATCCTGCTCCGTATAATTGCCCTTCATTCCTGCATACATCGTACTCATAATGCCTCGGCTCATCGGCACGAGATGTGTGGTGAACGTTACTGTCACTTTTTCTCCAGCAATCCCCGTGAGCGTCTGCTCGATTTCTGGTATATGTTGATGTTTATTTATTTTATAAGTTTTTAAGTTCTCGTTTATCTCTGCATAATGCACCATTAAGCTCGTTCCGCGTCCTGCTCCGGTAACCCCTGATTTCGCATCAATAATAATACTGTCGTGCTTAATCCAGCCTGCCTGAATTGCAGGAATTAGTCCAAGAAGTGTAGCCGTAGGATAACAACCTGGATTAGATATAAAATCAACCCCAGCCGCACGCTCTCCGAACACCTCACAAAGTCCGTATACAGCCTGCTCTAGATACGCATCAGCCGGAGCCGGATGTTTATACCAGTGCTCATACTCTGAACCGTCCTTCAATCGGAAGTCACCGGACAGATCCACGACCTTGAGTCCAGCTTCCAGCAGCTGCGGCACTAGCTTAGCACTCACACCCGACGGCGTAGCCGTAAAAACAACATCAGCCCGATCAGCCATCTGAGCCGGGTCAACGCCATCCAGCTTTCGCTCGATTACACCCGTCAAATGCGGAAACCCTTCCTCTATAGCAGCCCCAGCACTTGNNCTTTAGGATGACTTTGTAGTAGCCGAATCAGCTCCACGCCTCCATAACCCGTTGATCCAACAATCGCCGCCCTCAGCTTGCCTTCCACTGTCATCCCCACTTCCTGCTTATCATGAATATAATAATTAATATAATGCATACCGTCTTGGAAATATGTATTATTATACATCCCTATTAATATAAATACAACACATTGTGTAAACTTTATTCATCCCAAATATAACTCTATTTACAAAAAAAGAGAAGCGTCGCCTCCCCCGTAGGAAAGATTACGCTTCTCTTTTAAACCCTTCGCCCAGCACTTCATGTGCTTCGGTAATAATAACAAATGCGCTTGTATCTACCGATTGAACAATCGCTTTCAGTCTCGAAACTTCATTCTGGCCTACTACTACCATCAGAACAGTACGTGCATCGCCAGTATACCCGCCATGTGCGTCCAGCTTCGTCAAACCACGATCCAGATCATTTAATATTGCTGCAGATATTTCATCTGTCTTGTCCGAGATAATATACGCCACCTTCGTATAGCGGAAGCCTACCTCTATCGCGTTAATGGCCTTACCTGTTACAAACAATCCGATCAGCGCATACAGCGCCTGCTCCATACCAAGTATAAAAGCAGCCAGTACAATAACCGTCCCGTCCAGCAGAACTACGGAAATCGAGAAGCTAAGCCCGGATATCTTTTGAATAATCTGCGCCAAAATTGTAAGTCCACCTGTCGAGCCCCGTCCGCGGAACACAAGGCCAAGACCCACCCCCACACAGATACCGCCATAAATGCAGGCTAGAAGTGGGTTGGTTGTAGGTATGGGTAAATCTTTTGTCAACAAGATAAAGAGTGGTAACACAAAGCTCCCGAGCAGCGAACGAACTCCATATTGTTTACCAAGAAAGATTACCCCGAGCACAAACAGCGGGATATTAAGTGCCCACTGCGTAAACGCCGGCTCAGCCCCAAACCAAGCTTCAGCCAATACAGAAAGACCTGATACACCACCAGAAGCAATCTGATTAGGCAGAAAAAAAAGATTAAAACCCAGTGCCGTGATTAGCGAACCAATCAGAATAAGCGTTGTATCCACCACATGGCGGGCTGGTCCATTCAAAGGAATCAGCGGGGGTTTATTGCGTGAATTGATTTTTTGCATTTCAAGGCGCTCCTTAAAGTGTCATCTTGCTCTACGTAAGAAGAAACGGTTATTCCATCCATATCAAAGAATGGTATCCGTTTCCCCGAAAAAACCCCTTAATCCGCCTCGACCTTGATCTGGCTACGCAAGTAACCATCAATGAATGCGTCCAGGTCTCCATCCATTACCGCACCAACATTACCCGTTTCCACGGAAGTACGGTGATCCTTGACCATGTTATACGGATGGAATACATAGGAACGAATCTGACTGCCCCAAGCAATATCGGACTGCTCGCCGCGAATCTCATCCAATTGTTGCTGCTGCTCTTGCAGCTTGCGCTCATACAATTTGGAACGCAGCATCTTCATGGCTTGTTCCCGGTTCTTGATCTGTGAACGTTCGTTCTGACAGGTTACCACCACACCCGAAGGCAAGTGAGTAATCCGCACCGCAGAGTCTGTGGTATTGATATGCTGTCCACCGGCGCCGCTCGCACGATACGTATCGATCTTAAGATCCTCGGTACGAATCTCAACTTCTACATCATCCGTAATCTCCGGAACGACATCACAGGACACAAAAGAGGTATGGCGTCTGCCCGAAGAGTCAAACGGAGATATCCGCACCAGTCGATGTACTCCCTTTTCAGCTTTCAGATATCCGTAAACGTTGAAGCCTTTGATGAGGAGTGTAACACTCTTAATTCCAGCTTCATCACCCGGTAAATAATCCAGCACTTCAACCTTAAATCCACGTTTTTCAGCCCAGCGAGTGTACATACGCAGCAGCATTTGTCCCCAGTCTTGGGATTCCGTTCCGCCTGCACCAGGATGAAGTTCGAGAATAGCATTTAACTTGTCATACGGCTGGTTAAGCAGCAATTGCAGCTCAAATTCATCTACTTTACTGCCTAGGCTACGAATCGTCTCCCCNNTGCCAGATCCTCATCGCCCTCTTCATCAGCGAGCTCTGCCATCATCGCAGCATCATCGTATTCCTGTTGAAGCTTCTCGTATTGATCTACAGAAGATTTCACAGCATTCATCTCGGCGATTACGCTCTGCGCTTGCTCACTATTATCCCAGAACCCTGGAGCCGCCATTTTCTCTTCAAAGTTGGAAATCATCTCTTGCTTAAGATCTAAGTCAAAGAGACCCCCTA
>DJUJ01000150.1:6850-6991 GCA_002438345.1 Paenibacillus sp. UBA6285 | reverse complement strand
GGCGGGGCGAGGTGGATATCAGATTTTAGCTTACAATTATTGTCATTTCGATAATCTGTATGCGCTTGGAGATACATCGTTCATTACACCTACAAGCCGGTATAGCGGTTTCAAAAATGAAAGAATTCTTAAGATCGAGCT
>DJUJ01000150.1:0-6786 GCA_002438345.1 Paenibacillus sp. UBA6285 | reverse complement strand
GAAGCAAGTGACGCATACGATCAGCAGAGCGTATGGCAGCAGCTTTGATAAGTGGGTGGAGATGGGAGCTCCATCTGTTCTAACTGCAGAGGACACTGCTTATCTAAAGGCTGCCTCTCCCCCACGCAGACAGGTTCAGATTCTAGAAGCAGGTGAAGAGCTTTCTACTGTCATGAGAGTGGAACCACATAGCGTGGAGCTCATTGAGCTGATTCCGTTGTTTTGAGAAAATGAGTCATTTTTTATGATCTATCTTAATCATTAATGTTGAAACGCTTTCAATTACATTAAAAATGAACCTAAAAGTGTATAATAAACTACCTCTCATCCAAGGGGTGGTTTATTTTATAATTAAATAGTAAACGGTTTCTAAAAGGGTGAGGAGGAATTACAATGGCTGGAGCAACGATTAAAGGGCAGCCTCACACTCCTTTTGGCAGATTGGCATTGGGCATTCTGCTTGGTTACCGCTTGATGATGCTCCCGTGCTGTTAGGCATCGACTGCTGGACCTTCTTTTATATCTTCCTTGCCGTCTGTACGATACTAAATATGCAGGGAGTGAAGCCACTTCTAAGAGAAGAGAGACCAAACAGCCGAGCTATCGGCCATCGAAGTCAAATCACAATAAGCTAAACTTGTCTAAGAAAGAAAACAAGAAAATAGTGGAGGGAAACCAAATGAATCAGAGAGAGACTTTTAAAACCAAAAGCCTTCATACAATATCTTACGTAAGCAATAAGGGCGGCCCAACCTTGGGCTTTTCTCCTGAATCTGGAGTGCAGATTCTCGAGCAGGACGGACTGTTCTTCAAGGATCTGAATCGAAATGGCATGTTGGATAAATATGAGGACTGGCGGTTGTCGCCGGAAGAGCGGGCCGAGGATCTGGCTTCACAGATGAATGTTGAACAAATTGCCGGACTCATGCTGTATAGCGGTCATCAATCCATTCCAGCACTCAGTAGCAGCTGGTTCTCAGGAACGTACAACGGTAAATCCTTTGAGGAGAGCGGTGCCAAGCCGTGGGAGCTAACCGACGAGCAGTTGTCATTTCTGGCACAGGACCATCTTAGACATATTCTGGTTACCACAGTGGAGAGTCCAGAAATAGCCGCCCTGTGGAACAATCAGGTACAGGCATTTGCAGAAGGAACCGATCTAGGTATTCCTGCTAACAACAGCTCCGACCCGCGCCACGGCTCAGATTCAAGCTCGGAGTTCAATGCCGGTGCCGGTGGAGAAATTTCTATGTGGCCGGAGACGCTTGGCCTGGCGGCAACCTTCGATCCAAAGATCACATATCAGTTCGGGCAAATTGCCTCCCGTGAGTATCGTGCGCTCGGTTTAGGAACTGCGCTGTCCCCGCAAATCGATATTGCTACAGATCCGAGGTGGTTCCGTTTCAACGGCACATTTGGCGAAGATTCGAAGCTGTCTGCTGACATGGCTAGAGCTTATGTCGACGGCTTCCAGAACTCGGAAAATGACAGTGAGATCAACGGAGGCTGGGGAAATGACAGTGTGAACGCTATGGTAAAACACTGGCCTGGCGGTGGTTCCGGGGAAGGCGGAAGGGATGCCCATTATGGTTGCGGAAAATATGCCGTCTATCCTGGCGGTAACTTTGAAGAACATCTTATTCCTTTTACAGAAGGAGCTTTCAAATTGGATGGCCCAACCAAGCAGGCTTCAGCGGTCATGCCATATTACACAATTTCCACAGATCAAGATAAGGTGAACGGGGAAAATGTCGGGAATTCCTATAGTTCCTATCTTATTACTGATCTGCTACGGGAAAAATACGGTTACGATGGCGTTGTGTGCACAGATTGGCTTATTACAGCCGACGAATCAGACAGTAAGGATTTCTTTATCAGTGGTAAGCCTTGGGGCGTAGAAGGTCTATCCGTCGCGGAACGGCATTACAAGCTCTTAATGGCAGGCGTTGACCAATTCGGCGGCAATAATGAGATTGAGCCTGTGCTTGAAGCTTACCGAATGGGAGTAGCTGAGCATGGAGAGGTGTGGATGCGGAGTCGTTTTGAGCGGTCTGCTGTTCGGCTTCTGCTTAATATTTTCCGTCTGGGTCTCTTCGAGAACCCGTATTTGAAACCTGAGGAGAGCGCGCAGATTGTTGGGAATCCGGAGTTTATGCAATCAGGCTATGAAGCGCAGCTGAAGTCGATCGTTCTGCTAAAGAACAAAAACCAAGTATTGCCGTTGGCATCGAAACAAACAGTATATATTCCGAAGCGTTACACTCCAGTTGGAAAGGATTGGTTCGGCAATCCGACGCCGGAAAAAAATGAATATCCGGTGAACCTGGATGTTGTGTCTAAATATTACCATGTGACAGATCAGCCGGAAGAGGCAGACTTTGCTCTAGTCTTCATTAGCAGTCCCAAATCGGGAGTAGGCTACAGCCAGGAAGATTCAGACCAAGGCGGAAATGGTTATGTGCCAATCAGTCTGCAGTATAGACCGTACACTGCGGAGCATGCTCGGGAGCAGAGTTTAACCGGAGATGCGCGTGATAACGATGTACTTAACCGTTCTTATAAGGGGAAAACCGTTGTTACGCATAATGAGAGCGATCTGGATACTATTCTGGAAGCTCGCAAGCTGATGAAGGGCAAGCCGGTGGTTGTGTCGATGCTACTCTCCAACCCTTCGGTCGTTGCCGAATTTGAGGGAGAGGCAGATGCAATACTTGCTAACTTTGGTTTGCAAGATCAGGCACTTATGGAAGTATTAATAGGTGCGGAGGAGCCTTCCGGATTGCTCCCAGTACAAATGCCATCAGGCATGCAAACGGTAGAAGAGCAACTGGAAGATGTGGCACATGACATGGAATGTCATGTGGATTCGGAAGGACATGTTTATGATTTTGCCTACGGAATGAATTGGAATGGTGTTATAGAGGATGAAAGAACTAAGAATTACCGTAAATAAGAATTGTCCGGAGACATTGTCGAAGACTTGCAGAAAACGGTTAAAGCTGCGTCTCAGTATCTATGAGATACCCTATTTGTAAAAAGCGCCGCCTGAGGAATCTGTCAGGCGGCGCTTTATATCGGTTTTCCGATGAGATTTCTACTCCTGACGTCTACAGGCCGAGGGCCATTCAGATCTCCTGTACTTTTTTACCTGGATGCCAGAGCTATAAATTCCTCTCTAACAACGTCCCAAGCTGCTCAGCCAAGACATGATGTGGCACAGGCTTCTCATTCTTGAACCACCATTCCACTACTCCTGCATATGCCGAAGCAACAAAACTAATAATAACCTCTTCATTTAATCCGCTTATTCATTGACCGTTTACTGAAAATCCCATCGTTTCACCTCTTTTGCCCAAGAAGAACCACACAAACGTCATTATGTAATTCTATGGAACATAGCACTCACGGACACAACTCCTTCTGAAAAGGGTGGTGAACAGGGCTTGAAGTAGTCAGTTTTCATAAATTGCTTGACTTGGAGTGAACTCCAAGTGAAATAATAACAAATATCAGCAAATGAACATTACAATCTATTGAAAGAGAGGAATCATTGTAAATGGACTATGGTAAACTTGGCAATACGGGGCTGGATGTATCTAGGCTCTGTCTNNTCTGTCTAGGCTGTATGAGCTTTGGTGTAGCAGAACGTTGGATCCATCAGTGGGTGCTTGATGAGGAGCAGAGTCGGCTTATCATAAAAAAAGCTCTTGAGCTTGGAATTAATTTTTTTGATACTGCTAATGTGTATTCTGACGGAACGAGTGAGGAGATTCTTGGACGGGCTCTTAAGGATTATGCCAATCGAGATGAAATTGTTCTCGCGACTAAGGTCTATAATCGTATGCATGAAGGACCCAATGGTGCTGGGCTTTCCCGAAAAGCAATTATGAGTGAAATCGATAAGAGTCTTAAGAGATTGGGAACGGATTATGTGGATTTGTACCAGATCCATCGCTGGGATTATCACACACCTATCGAAGAAACGATGGAAGCTCTTCATGATGTTGTTAAAGCGGGTAAAGCAAGATACATTGGTGCTTCAGCTATGTATGCTTGGCAGTTCCAAAAAGCTTTATATGTAGCGGAGAAAAATGGTTGGACCCGCTTTGTATCCATGCAGAATCACCTCAACCTAATCTACCGTGAAGAAGAGCGCGAGATGTTGCCACTTTGTAAGGAAGAAAAAATCGGTGTTATTCCATATAGTCCGTTGGCCTCAGGAAGATTAACTCGTGACTGGGCAGTATCAACCCATCGTTCAGAAACCGATCAGATTCAAAAATCTAAATATGATGGGACTGCAGATGCAGATCGATTAGTTGTGGAGCGGGTGGCTGCTATCGCCGAAAAATATGTTGTTCCACGTATTCATATCGCGCTTGCATGGTTGCTTCAGAAAGAACCGGTTACTGCTCCTATCATTGGTGCTACGAAAATGTCACATCTAGAAGATGCTGTAGGTGGGTTATCCGTTACGTTAACACCTCAAGAAATTGCGTTCTTGGAAGAACCTTATACACCGCACCCAATCATTGGTTTTAATTAATACTGAGTGTCGGAGGATAACGAAAGTATGACCATTACAGAAGTAAGTGAAAAATTCAATCTGTCGCCGGATACGCTACGCTATTATGAACGCATCGGTATTATTCCACGTGTGAATCGCAATAAAAGCGGAAATAGAGACTATTCGGAAGAAGACTGCAGGTGGATTGAACATATCAAATGTATGCGAGGCATTGGTCTTCCCGTTGAAATCTTGATTAAGTATGTTGAGTTGTATAGACAGGGGGAAGAGGCTAATCATGCTAGAGTAGAACTCCTGATTGAGCAGCGGAAGCAACTCTTATCTAGAATGGAAGAGATGAATAGAGTATTGGAACGGATGGATAAAAAAATTGAACGATTGAGTAAACAATAAGTCCTCTTTTGAGTGCTTATTGTTGTATTAGGAACGCGATTCTTCATGACTTCTTCCGATACGCCTTGGGAGACATACCGTAGGTTTTGGTAAATTGTCTAGTGAAATAATTGCTATCGCTAAACCCGCTTTCATGTGAGATCTGGGTAATACTGAAGTCAGAATGCTTCAACAAGCCGCAAGCCCGCTCCAGACGCAAACGATGGAGATAGGAAATAGGCGTCGTCTGATAGTAGGAGCGAAAGATCCGGTTTAAGTGTCTTACAGATATACCTGAGTGTTTGGCGATTTGATCTAGCGCCAACGATTCTAGATAGTGGTCTTCTATAAAAGAGAGCGCGTTCGCCAAATGTATCAGATGATTATCCTGGCTCCCTTTGTCCTGTTCCTCATAATGTCTTGATAAATAAACAACCAGTTCCAGAACCTTGAGACCAACAAGGTCTGATAACCCTGAAGCTTTCTGCTATATTCTTCAATCATGCTGGCAATCGTGAGANNGACCCAGCTTCAATTTGATGAATCAGTCGTGTCAGGGGGTGTTTGGGCACCAACCATTCGTCATCATAACGGTCGATTCTATATGGTGACGACGAATCAGGATAGCGGCGGACACTTCTACGTTTGGACGGATGACTCAGCAAGTGAATGGTCGGATCCCATTTATGTGGATCAGGAAGGGATTGATCCATCCTTGTTTTTTGACGATGGAAAAGTGTATTTTACAAGCACCGGCACCATACAAGGTATGGGAATCTACCAATGTGAAATTGATATTGAAACCGGCCGTAAGTTAAGCGATTCTCGTTTGATATGGACAGGTAGTGGCGGTAAATTTCCCGAAGGAGCGCATCTTTATAAAGTTAACGGCTATTATTATTTAATGTGTGCAGAAGGCGGGACAGAATATGGTCACATGGAGACTATAGCAAGAAGTAAGTCACCCTATGGGCCGTACGAATCTTCTCCACACAATCCCATTTTGACGCACCGGAGTTCAGATTATCCTATACAAGCTACGGGACATGGCGATCTAGTAGAAACACAGGATGGTAGCTGGTGGGCGGTATTTCTGGGGATTCGACCGGTAGGTTATCCTTACCGTCATCATATTGGCAGAGAGACGTTCCTCGCTCCAGTACAGTGGACGGAAGATGGATGGCCGATGATTGGGGATAACGGTGTTGTAGGATTAGAAATGGAAGCTGACACACTTCCACCAGTTCCATGGGAAGTAGAGCCGGAAATCGACGATTTCAATCAGTCCGCTCTAAGAATGAACTGGAATTTTATTCGCAATGCTAAAAAGGTAGAGTGGTCTTTGCAAGAACGGACAGGTTGCTTAGCATTGCGTGGAGCGGATGTGAGATTGAGCGAAAAGGGAACGCCAGCGTTTATAGGCTGTAGACAGCGCCACTTCGGTTGTGAAATCACCACCAAAATGGAGTTTAACCCTCTTGAAGGTGACGAAGCGGGTCTTGTTGTTTTTATGGATCAGCAATATCACTACGCAATCGGGCTGACTCAGGTAGAAGGTAAAAAGGTTATCACACTGCGAAGACAGGTGGGAAGCATAAGTGATGAGAAGCATTCGCNNGTCAGAAGCATTCGCTTCCAGTCGAAGGAACGATCGTAGACTTAAGAATTCAAGCATTACCTAGAAATATATGTTTTTCTATCGAGGTACGGATCAGTTATGGCACCTATTAGGTGAAGCAGAGACACACTTGATATCTACTGAAGTGGCAGGTGGATTTACTGGATTTTTCTTCGGGATGTATAACTTCTCTTCAAATCGAACAACAGCTTATTTTGATTGGTTCCACTATCAAAAGAAATAAAAAAGCGGCCCGATCAAATTGTTC
>DJUJ01000119.1 GCA_002438345.1 Paenibacillus sp. UBA6285 | reverse complement strand
CCAACTACCATCGGCGCTAAAGAGCTTAACTTCTGTGTTCGGTATGGGAACAGGTGTGACCTCTTTGCCATCGTCACCAGACAAAAATCGAATACTTATTAAGTATAAAGATTTCATTTTGTTTTTGCAACAGTAAATTTTACACTTGCTTAACAATTGAAATCATTGTTTGATTCACAGTCGATTGTTATGTCACAAGCGACTTTTTTATATTACATGATTGCAAGATTGATGTCAACGGTTTTCCTTAACAAAATCTATAAAAATTGCCCGGCCTTGTCAGCCGGACATTCATTTATTACTTTTGTCTCATATAAGGGAATAATAACACATCTCTAATAGATGGTGAATCAGTTAACAGCATGACTAAACGGTCGATACCGATACCGAGTCCACCTGTAGGCGGCATACCGTATTCCAGTGCTTCAATGAAATCATCATCCATCTCGTGTGCTTCGTCGTTTCCTTCTTCTTTCTCTACCATCTGTGCTTCAAAACGCTGACGCTGGTCGATCGGGTCATTCAATTCACTAAATGCATTCGCATGTTCACGACCCACAATAAACAATTCAAAACGATCGGTGAAGCGTGAATCCTGATCATTTTTCTTAGCGAGTGGTGAGATTTCAACCGGATGTCCCATTACAAAGGTAGGCTGAATCAGAGTTTCCTCTACAAATTGCTCGAAGAAAGCATTAAGGATATGACCGAAAGACATGTGCTTCTCTACAGGTACACGGTGCTCTTTAGCCAATGCCTGTGCTTCCTCATCTGTCATATGAACACTAAAATCAACACCTGTTACTTCTTTAACAGCATCAACCATAGTTACTCGACGCCATCCTGGTGACAGATCTACCGGCTTGCCTTGATAGTCAACCTGTTGAGTTCCTAATACCTCTTGGGCAATATGAGCGATCATATTCTCCGTAAGGTTCATGATATCCTTGTAATCAGCATAAGCTTCATACAGCTCAATCATAGTAAACTCAGGATTGTGACGAGTCGAGATGCCTTCGTTACGGTAGACACGACCGATTTCGTATACTTTTTCCAGTCCTCCAACAATAAGACGTTTCAAATGAAGCTCAATAGCAATACGCATATACAGCTGCATTTCAAGCGTGTTGTGGTAAGTGATGAACGGACGCGCAGCAGCTCCACCGGCAATCGCATGAAGTGTCGGTGTTTCAACTTCAAGATAGCCAAGTGAATCCAAATAACGACGCATCGATTGAATGATTCTTGAACGAGCAATAAAAGTCTGTTGAACTTCCGGATTAATAATCAAATCGACATAGCGCTGGCGGTAACGTAGCTCTACATCTTTAAGACCATGATATTTCTCAGGTAGTGGCAACAAAGATTTGGACAAGACTTCGAGATTATGCACTTTGATGGAAGTCTCACCTGTCTTGGTTTTGAATACTGTTCCGCGAACGCCGATGATATCTCCTAAATCGAGAACATTGAACGCTGCGTATTGCGTTTCAGGAATGCTGTCTTGACGAACATAAAGCTGAATTCTTCCACTGAGGTCTTGGATATGCGCGAAACTGGCTTTACCCATAACACGTTTTGCCATAATACGACCCGCTATGCTGACTTCAACGGATAGCTCGTCCAATTCTTCTTTAGAAAGTCCATCATACTTCNNCATCATACTTCGATACTAGGTCGCCAGCGTTAGCTGTACGCTCATACTTTTTGCCGAAAGGATCGATTCCAAGTCCTCTTAGCTCGTCCAATTTGGCACGGCGGATCTGCAAAAGCTCACTAAGTTCGTTCTCTGCATTGTCCACATTATTCATTTCCTCGGTCATGCTATTCATCCCCTTGCAGATATAAATCCCTTATATTTTGAAAAAAAGCTTCCCTAAGGAAGCTTTCCCAAACAATGTTCCCTTATCTGCCCACATACAACGAAACTGTTTATACATTTGGCAGCACATCTATTTACAGACCATGAGGTCTGTACACTACTTCATTCTGATATCGAGAATTTTATATTGAATAACGCCTGCAGGTGTATTAACGTCAACAATCGTGCCAATTTTCTTCCCGATGATGGCTTTGCCTACTGGACTTTCGTTGGAAATCTTATTGTTCAGTGGATCAGACTCCGCTGTGCCTACGATTGTGTACTCCATAGTGTCACCGTACTCCAAATCCTCAACACTTACAGTAACACCGATACTTACCACGTCAGTAACGATCTCGTCGCTATTAATGATGCGCGCGTTGCGAAGCATCTTCTCCAAGGTGATAACGCGTCCTTCGATAAAAGCCTGCTCATTCTTCGCGTCTTCATACTCCGAGTTCTCACTGATATCTCCGTAGCCAATCGCTACCTTAATCCGTTCAGCAACCTCGCGGCGTTTCACAGATTTGAGGGTCTCCAGTTCATCTTCCAGACGCTTTAGCCCGTCCGGCGTAAGGATGACTTCTTTATCGCTCATCTCAACCGATTCTCCTGTCGTATACAATTATTGAAAACACCATACTATATGCTAATCTAGGAGGATAAGAACCCTCCCTGCTGCATTGCTCTTACTGTAACGGCGATTTTATACTGTGAAATTATATTGGAACCGCTACAAAATGTCAATGACACTACATATAAAGTGGGATGTATCAAAAAGCATTAGGACAATAACGTTTATACTGCAGAAGAAGACATTCCAGTACCCTTATTTTCTTCATCATGCATTAGTTGAACGACAAAATCATTCAAAATCTCCACCATTCCATCACGTTTCGTTTCTGCCATGAGCACATCCTTCACACGTGCGGCAGCCTTCAGGCCTTTTAAATACCAAGCCATATGCTTACGCATCTCACGAACGGCCACGGCTTCTCCCTTAAGAGCAACCAGTCGATCCATATGAAGAATGGCAACCTTAATTTTCTCTTCTAACCCTGGCTCAGGCATCAATTCCCCGGTGCTTAAATACTGAATCGTACGATACAGCATCCATGGGTTACCCAGCGCACCACGCCCGATCATCACGCCATCACAACCGGTCTGATCAAGCATAGCCCGAGCATCT
>DJUJ01000109.1 GCA_002438345.1 Paenibacillus sp. UBA6285 | reverse complement strand
ATAAATTCTTATATTTTAAAAAGCTTCTGGATTCAAAAAGCATTGGGTTCTTTCGGCCCGCTGACTCCTCTCTCCAGAAGCTAGATTAAAATACTACAAGACTGTTGATCGGTGCCAAAAGATTAATATGCCTTTGCAAAAACCACAGTATGTTCAGCTGGTTTACCACAGCAAATGCAGACTTGCTTCTTCTCCACCGGATCGAAAGGAATGTTGCGGCTACCCGCACCTGTCTCTTCCTTAACTTTGGACTCGCATTCTTCGGAACCACACCAGCCAGCTAGTGCAAAGCCGCGTTTTTCTTCCATCGAAGCTTTCATTTCTTCCAAGGAATCCACAGAATAGAAATGGTCCTCGCGGAATTTCAGGGCACGTTCGAACATTTCATTATGAACCTGCTCGAGCATTGCTTGTACCTCTTGGGCGAGGTTCTCCTGCTGAATAACCTTCTTCTCACCCGTAACACGCGAGACAATGACGCAGACGCCATTCTCCATGTCGCGTGGTCCAAGCTCCAAGCGCACGGGTACACCGCGCATTTCGTATTCATTGAATTTCCAACCTGGAGTTACATCCGAACGATCATCCACACGTACACGTACGCCGGCGTTCTTCAGCTCCTTGAACAGCTCGTCTGTCCGTCCAATCACGGCTTCGCGAGTTTTAGGCGGACCGATAGGAATCATAATCACTTGAGTTGGCGCTACTTTAGGTGGCAAAACAANNAAACAAGACCACGGTCATCACCATGCACCATAATCAGCGAACCAATCAAGCGTGTAGTGGATCCCCATGAGGTGGTATGCACATATTCCAAATTATTATCGCGGCTCAAATACTGGATCTCAAAAGCTGTTGCAAACTTGGTACCCAAGTAATGTGAGGTAGCAGCCTGAACAGCACGTCCATCTTTCATCATCGCTTCAATAGAATACGTATCTACTGCACCGGCAAAACGCTCGGAAGGTGTCTTCTGTCCAGTGATTACCGGAATGGCAAGGAAAGTC
Source organism: Paenibacillus sp. UBA6285 (assembly GCA_002438345.1). Classification (GTDB taxonomy): domain Bacteria; phylum Bacillota; class Bacilli; order Paenibacillales; family Paenibacillaceae; genus Paenibacillus_AQ. Next base: position 8,836 of record DJUJ01000109.1, on the reverse strand, counting down.
TCGGCAAAATCACGGTAGTTATCCAGCATCTTCATAGTTTCTTCACGAGCTTCTGCTTCATTCTCATGCGCAGTATGCCCTTCTTGCCAAAGAAACTCAGTAGTGCGGATAAATGGTAAAGTACGCTTCTCCCAGCGAACCACGTTCGCCCATTGATTGATAAGAACAGGAAGGTCACGATAGGACTGAATCCATTTGGAATACATATGTCCGAACATGGTCTCAGAAGTAGGACGGACTGCCAGACGTTCCTCAAGCACGTCACCACCTGCCTCAGTTACCCACGGCAGTTCGGGATTAAAGCCTTCAATATGATCCTTTTCCTTTTGAAAGAAACTCTCTGGAATGAACACTGGAAAATAAGCATTACGATGCCCAGTTTCCTTGAGGCGACGGTTCATTTCCTCCTGAATATGCTCCCATATTTCATAGCCTTCTGGCTTAAATACGATACAGCCACGAACAGGAGAGTAATCCATCAAGTCTCCTTTTTTAATAACATCAATATACCAGCGTGAGAAATCCTCGCTCTGCGGCGTGATTTCCGTAACGAATTGCTTATCTTTTGCCATGTAATGGAATGCCTCCCGAAGAAAATTAGCCGCTGATCAAACGTAAAATATCATTATACGTAACAGCAATCATTAATAAAAATAGCAGTGCAAATCCAACAAAGTGAACCATACCTTCACGACTCGGATCTACAGGTTTACCACGCAGTGCTTCAACACCTAGGAACGCCAGACGGCTTCCATCAAGTGCTGGAATCGGCAGAAGATTGAAGATCCCGAGATACAGACTTAGAATGGCAGCCCAGTAGGTAAGATACTGTATCCCTTGTTGAGCAATTTTGCCGGTTACCTCAAAGGTACGAACCGGACCTCCAATATCATCCATATTGAATTTATTGATCAATTGCTTAAAGCCCAGAAAGATAGCCTCTGTCGTATCGACCATAGCTTTACCTGAACCTGTCAACGTCTCGCCAATACCTGCTTTGCGTGTAGGTAACTCAGGTGTGATACCTATTTTACCGCCTTCTTGTCCCTCCATGCTACGAGGAACGAGATTTACGTTTAGGGTCTCATCACCACGTTGCAGCGTCCATTTCATTTCTTTCCCTTTAGACTCCGAGGTCAAATTAATCATTTTTTGGTAATCAGAACCAATCTTCTCACCGTTTATGGAGACTATGATGTCACCCTTCTGCAACCCCGCCTCTTGCGCAGGCATTCCTTCAGAGACGTCGCCAATCTTAACATAAGTAGGATTCTCGACCGGAATACCAGCCATTTGTAAATGGATCGCAAACAGTACAAAGGCTAACAGGAAGTTCATCACAGGACCCGCAACAATAGCCAGTGCACGTTGACCTACGGTCTTGCTGCCGAATTGGCGATCTTTGGGTGCAATTTGAGTCTGCTGAGTCCCTCTGATCATCATTGCTTGCGGATGAACTTCATAAGTAGTAACTTCGCCATCCACATCTAAGCGGATCTGCAGATCATTTTCGAGATCGGTGTGTAGAGCCTCACCACGGATGACATTTTTACGTGTATCCAGTGCGTCCAGATAAATATTTTTTACTTTGTTATCCTGACCGAGTCTTACCGCAATGGTCTGCCCTGAGCCAATTTCAATAATCTCTGGATCTTCACCAGCCATCCGAGCATAACCGCCAAAAGGTAGTAAACGCAGAGTGAACTGTGTCTCATTCCGTTTATAAGAAAACAGTTTCGGACCGAAACCGATAGCAAAGCCCCTCACGAGAATACCGGCGCGTTTGGCAAAATAATAGTGACCCCATTCATGTACAGTCACCAGGACAAAAAACATGAGCACCGTTAATAAAACGACTTGAACCATTTCCAAACGTATCATCCCCCTTTAGGTGTAAGACCGAAGTATGTCCTCTTAATTTATCATTATTCTCCGATCAGGCACAAGAGAATCAACTAACCCAACCTATTTTTAAGGCAAAGTAAGTATTTCCAGTCAAGCAATAACGCCATCGGCGTCCCTTAAGGAGACGGTACGCGTTTACGCGAGAAATATAAGGATAATGTATAAAGTGAAACTTATACTTTCTTATNNCTACGTTCTACAGCGTTGCAGCCAGTTCTCGAACACGTCTATCACAGTACTCAATTTGTTCCAAATTCGGATTATCCTCATTCTCATGACGTTGTAGGACTTCCCCAATGATCTCTTCAATGCGCAGAAATGGAATCTCATGACTCAAGAAACGAGCAACAGCGATTTCATTTGCAGCATTAAAAGCAGTAGTAGCTGTCCCTCCAGCTTTCCCACATTCCATGGCTAGCTTCAGCGCAGGAAATCGTTCATAGTCCATTTCTCGGAAAGTCAGACGCCCAACCTCAGCTAACGATAACCGCTGTGCCGGTGATTCCCAACGTTCGGGATACGTGAGTGCATATTGAATTGGGACACGCATATCGGGATTTCCAAGCTGAGCAATAATGCTGCTGTCGCGGAACTCAACATAAGAGTGAATGATACTCTCTGGATGCAATAGCACATTCACTTGTTCATAAGGAAGGCCGAATAGCCAATGCGCTTCAATAACCTCAAGCCCTTTGTTCACCATTGTAGCAGAATCAATCGTTATTTTCGCGCCCATGCTCCAATTCGGATGACGAAGTGCATCTTCTACCGTTACATTCTTGAGTTGATCACGAGTGAAATCTCGAAACGATCCACCAGAAGCTGTTAAAGTGATACAAGCAATATCAACAAGATTCTCACCATTTAAGCATTGAAAAATAGCAGAATGCTCGCTATCAATAGGTAACAACTTAACACTCTTACGATTAGCGAGTTCAGTGACGAGATGTCCTGCCGTTACCAAAGTTTCTTTATTGGCTAGCCCAATATGTTTGCCTGCTTCGATTGCAGCTAACGTTGATTGGAGGCCTACACTGCCCATAACAGCCGTTACGACCATTTCGGCATCTCCACCAGCTGCCACCTCTACAAGNNGCTGTATAGCTCTATGCCAGCAGGCAGACTGGATCTAATCTCATCTGCCAATTCCTTTGTCGCAACAGAAACACGACGCGGGTTAAACCGGCGAACTTGTTCCAGCAATAATGCTGTATTCGTTCCAGCCGCCAAGCCATCTACTTGAAAAGAGTCTGGGTGCATAGCGATGACATCTAGAGTCTGAGTGCCTATCGAACCCGTGGAACCAAGGACACTTATTTTTTTCATAGTTATACCCTCTCCTTCCGTTAATAGTAAGGCATAAGCGTTACGATATGTACGAATGGAAATACGATAATCCAGCTGTCACATCGATCAAGAATACCACCGTGACCTGGCAGAAGTGTGCCTGAATCTTTGATACCATACGCACGTTTATAGGCCGATTGTACAAGATCTCCAAGCTGACCCAATACCGCACAAGAAAGCCCTATGAGCAGTGCTCGTCCTATCGTTAAGTGTTCAGGAGCAAAGATTGCAAAAATGATAGATATCAGCATCGAGATCAGTACTCCACCAACCGCACCTTCCACTGTTTTATTAGGACTGATGGCAGGCCAAAGCTTGTTCTTTCCCATGCTTCTCCCAACAAAATAAGCTCCGGCATCGCTGCCCCATTTGCAGAAAAGGAGCAAAAAAGTCCAGAACAAACCATGTCCGTCATCTGATGCACGAGCCATGGCCATATAAGAAAAACCCATTCCAATGTATACTATACCAGTAAACAGCAACGCTGTTACTCGAATATCCAATTTATTTTTAGTAAAAACTGTAACTAAAAGGAACAACAGAAGCAGAATCCAAATTCCTTGTTCCCACGAAAAGGGTGCAGAGATCCCAAGCAAATTCCAAGGGATCATGAAACTTAGAATGGCTGCATAACCAAGAACGGTAGAACCGGAAAGCGCAGGTATCCCTATCATTTTCACAAATTCATAAAACCCGATAAAAGCCATGGCAGTAAGTAACAACTGATATGGCCAGTTCCCTAACACACATAAGCCTAAAAATAGTGCTCCGGCAACAATTCCGGTAATCAATCGCTGCTTCAAAGGTTTCCATCTCCTATCAAGCTACTTCAGTCCACCATAACGGCGTGTACGACGTTGATATTCAGCAACTGCCTGATGCAAATGCTCCTTATTAAACTCTGGCCAATACACATCAGTAAACCACAGCTCACTATAAGCAAGCTGCCATAGCATGAAATTGCTAAGCCGCATTTCTCCGCTTGTACGAATAAGCAAATCCGGATCTGGTAACCCACCTGATAACAATCGGCTATCGATTAGATCAGCCGTAATATCGTCAGGTGACAATGTCCCTGATTGGATGTCCTTACCAATGCTGCGCATGCAGTCCTCAATTTCTTTGCGTCCCCCATAATTAAGAGCAAAATTCAATATAAGTCCTGTATTGCCCTGTGTCCGGGAAATAGCTTCTTCCATAGCCTTTCGTGTATATGAAGGTAATGCATCTGTATCACCCATCATACGTACTTGGACATTCTTCTCAATCAGCTCATCAAGCTCAATGGCTAGAAACTCCACTGGCAAGCGCATCAGATAATCGACTTCTTCCTTAGGTCGTTTCCAATTTTCTGTCGAGAACGCATACATCGTCAAAAACTCAACACCCAGTTCGTCTGCAGCGATTGTAGCACGTTTGACAGCCTTCATGCCATTCTGATGACCCACAACGCGCGGCAACCCGCGTCGTTTGGCCCAACGCCCATTGCCGTCCATAATAACAGCCACATGCCGGGGAATGTTATCCGGTGAAATCTCGACTGGCTGTTGCCTGTCTTTACGGCTCAGCCACGCTTGAACCCGTTTGATCATTTCCGTTTCCTCCAAGCTCTTATCAGAAAGAGACAAACCCCACCATTAACGGAGGGGCTTTAAGTCTCTAGAATATCTTTATACTTCCATAATCTCTTTTTCTTTGGATACAAGCACCTTGTCGACTTCGGCTATAAACTTATCCGTTGTCTTTTGAATGTCTTCCTGATGGCCACGGGACTCATCTTCCGAGATACCGTTTTTCTCCATCTTCTTAATATCATCGTTGGCATCACGGCGAATGTTGCGGATCGCTACTTTCGCTTCTTCACCAAATTTCTTCGTTAGTTTCACCAAATCCGTCCGACGTTCTTCAGTCAGCGGAGGGATAGAAAGACGAATAATTGTGCCGTCATTAGCAGGCGTTAAACCGATATCCGATTTCATGATCGCCCGTTCAATGTCAGACATCGATGTTTTGTCCCACGGCTGGNNATTAACAGTGTCCGGGAATCCGGAGTACTGATGTTTGCCAGCTGATTGATTGGAGTAGGGGAACCGTAATATTCAACTTGAATGCGATCTAGCAGTGATGTTGTTGCACGTCCTGCCCGCAATGTTGCCAAATCACGTTTCAGCGATGAAATCGCTTTGTCCATACGCTCTTCGGCATTTTTTTTGACCGATTGTGGCATTAATCTACACTCCCTTTAACAATCGTTCCGATCTTCTCACCGAGAACGACACGTTTGATATTGCCTTGTTCAGTAATGGCAAATACAATGAGCGGTATATTGTTATCCATGCATAGAGATGAAGCTGTTGAATCCATAACACCAAGGTTTTTGTTCAGAACATCCATGTAAGTGAGCTGTTCAAACTTCTCGGCTGTGCTGTCTTTAAACGGATCTGCTGAATATACACCATCAACTTTATTCTTCGCCATCAGAATAACTTCTGCTTCGATCTCTGCCGCTCTAAGTGCTGCAGTAGTATCTGTTGAGAAGAATGGGTTACCTGTGCCTGCTGCAAAAATAACAACGCGGCCCTTCTCCAAGTGACGAATCGCACGACGACGAATGTACGGTTCAGCAATTTGTTGCATCGAGATCGAAGTCTGTACTCTTGTTGGCACATCGATTTGCTCTAATGCATCCTGCAGAGCCAGTGAATTCATTACTGTTGCTAGCATACCCATATAATCTGCAGTAGCACGATCAATACCGCTTGCGCTGCCAGCGATCCCGCGCCAAATGTTACCTCCGCCACAAACAATCGCAACCTGAACGCCAAGCTCAACAACTTCCTTGATCTGTTCAGCGATGGAAATAATCATGTCGGCATCAATACCATATCCGTTTTGTCCTGCCAAAGACTCTCCACTTACCTTAAGGACTACTCTCTTAAATACCGGCTGTTCCAAATGTATACCCTCACTTTCTGCAAAAGACGGAACACTACGTGTACGTGTTCCGCTCTTCTGATGCTTGCCTTTATTCAATTCTTTACATTTATGATGAAACTATTATTATTGATTAACTTGTGCCATAACTTCTTCAACAAAGTTATCCACTTTCTTTTCCAAACCTTCGCCTAGTTCAAAACGAGCAAAACGACGGATCGAGATGTTTTCTCCGATTGTGCTGATTTTTTCGTTCAGCAATTGGGAGATCGTTTTGTCAGGGTCTTTAACGAAGGATTGCTCAAGCAAGCAATATTCTTCGTAATATTTACCAATACGTCCTTCAACCATTTTTTCAATGATTTTCTCAGGCTTACCTTCGTTCAAAGCTTGAGCTTTCAGGATTTCTTTTTCTTTTTCTACATCTTCTTGTGGAACTTCTTCACGACGAACATAACGTGGGTTTGCTGCAGCGATTTGCATAGCGATATCGCGAGCAAAGTCCTTGAAGGAATCTGTTTTACCAACAAAGTCAGTTTCGCAGTTGATTTCTACAAGTACACCAATACGGCCGCCAGCGTGGATGTAAGATTCTACAACACCTTCAGTAGCAATACGTCCTGCTTTATTTGCTGCTGCGGACAGACCTTTTTCACGAAGCAATTCTGCTGCTTTAGTGATATCATTATTAGCTTCTTCAAGCGCTTTTTTACAATCAAGCATACCAGCGCCTGTTCTTTCACGAAGTTCTTTTACTGCTTTTGCATCAACTGCCATTGTTTATTCCCTCCAGGTAATTGTCATTTTATTACATTATTCAAGGCCTTTATCCTAAAAAAAGGGCAGTGAGAGGTTATCCACCTGCCAACCACCCTTTTCATTTAAGTTCTTGTATGTGTTAGTCGCTACTTAAGCAGTAGTTGTGTCTTCGCCTTGGTGAGCTTCAACAACAGCGTCCGCCATTTTACCAGTCAACAATTTCACGGCGCGGATAGCGTCATCGTTACCTGGAATTACGTAGTCGATTTCGTCTGGATCACAGTTAGTATCAACGATAGCTACGATTGGAATACCCAATTTGCGAGCTTCTGCAACTGCGATACGCTCTTTACGCGGGTCAATGATGAACAACGCGCTTGGTAGACCTTTCATGTTCTTGATACCGCCCAAGAATTTCTCAAGACGATCTTTCTCTTTGCGAAGAAGGATAACTTCTTTCTTAGGTAGAACTTCGAAAGTGCCGTCTTCTTCCCAAGATTCCAATTTCTTCAAACGATCAATACGTTTTTGGATAGTTTGGAAGTTAGTAAGAGTTCCGCCCAACCAACGTTGGTTAATGAAGAACATACCTGAACGTTCCGCTTCTTCTTTTACGGAATCTTGTGCTTGTTTCTTTGTTCCTACGAATAGGATTGTGCCGTTGTCACCAGCAACACTTTTTACAAAGTTGTAAGCTTCTTCTACCTTTTTGACTGTTTTTTGCAAGTCAATAATGTAAATTCCGTTTCTTTCAGTGAAGATATAACGATCCATCTTTGGGTTCCAACGACGAGTCTGGTGACCGAAGTGTACCCCAGCTTCTAGAAGCTGTTTCATGGAGATTACTGCCATCTTCACACACCTCCTAAGTTTGGTTTATTGTGTGTCTCCTCCGCCGTGCGTCATCTTTCAGCAAGACTTTCTTCAGAAGAAAGCACCCCTTGTCGAAATCAACCAGCGTGTGTTTTAACACCGTCAATTACTATACCATATTTTATTAGTATATGCAACGATCATTGAAAACTTATTAATTTTTCAATGATGGAATCTAGACTCTCGTCTTTATTAAAGTTGTAAGAACCGGATTGTATTTTCTTGTTTATTTCATGTTTATTAGCAGCTTGAAGAAAAATTTCTTTATCCTTAATAACCGCAGCCTTCTCTAAAATATCTGCTGTTTCTGTCAATGTGCTACCTGAAGGTATACGAACGAAAACCCCTGCATTCGCAGTGACTTTAGGCGTAACAGGAGTAACAGCGGTTGGTGCAGTAGTGACCTCTGGCTTCTCAACTGTGCCTTCTTTAGGCGTTGAAGGCTCTTTAGGAGGTATGACCTTATTGGGGTTATCAGACACTGTAGGAGATACTACAGGAGAGGGAGAAGCTGCTAATGCAGGCTCAGAAGGAGCCACGTTCTCCTGACTTCCATCAGTAAGTCCGTCAGTCTTCTGATCTTGATCAGCGTCATCCAAAGCAGCCTCATCCGAAGGGGCTTCTGCAGATTCGTCGAGGACCTTCAGGTTCAATTTCTCAGCACCTTGTAGAACTTGCTCCTTCGTGAGTGGGGCCGCTCCCCCTGATATCATTAATTGAAGCAGTAATGCTCCTGCTATTAGCCCTGTGCCAAGTCCGAACAAAAAAGAACGGTTCTTCATCATACCGATTCCTCCTGTTTGGCGAGTTGCAGAATCAGTTGCACTTCTCCCCGCTGAAGTCCAGCCGTCTTGGCAATGGAGTCTATCGATTTGCCCTGCTCATGCAGTTCAAACAATCTTGGATATCGCAATTTAATAGAACTAATAGGTTTCGCTTTCATTTCTGGTTGTATTGAACTCTTCTCAGTTCCGTCAGACGGGTCTTCGATAGCCGCAACTTTTCCATACGAACCCTT
>DJUJ01000083.1:2904-3064 GCA_002438345.1 Paenibacillus sp. UBA6285 | reverse complement strand
TTCGTACCAACAAATTCATTAGCGATTCTCATTAATACTGTTTTCTCGTAATCAATTGAATCATAGATGCGAAGGATCGGTACAATCGCGTTGACACTGGATAGAATACTCATATTTTGGCTTAACGCACTATTGATCTCCTGCTCGAGCATTCTATTGT
>DJUJ01000083.1:0-2791 GCA_002438345.1 Paenibacillus sp. UBA6285 | reverse complement strand
GCCGAGTTTATAAATGGTCTTGATGTTATCTTGCAACTCTAGTTTTTTGCGCAGTGATTTAATATGCATATCGACCGTTCTTGTTTCGCCATAATAGTCGCCGCCCCATAATTTATCGATGAACTGCTCTCTTGATAAGGCGATGTTCTTGTTTTTCAGCAGAATGACAAGCAAATCATATTCTTTTGGAGTTAGCTCTACAACTTCCCCCTGTTTGGTTACTTCCCGTTTGTCCAGATCGACGAGAAGGGATTGGAATGCCATCACCTGTTCTTCTTTGCCATATCTTCGCAGTACCGTTTCTATACGGGCCAGCAGCTCAATTGCTTCGAAAGGCTTGATCATGTAATCATCAGCCCCCAGCTTCAACCCGTCCACTTTATCATAAACCGAGTTTTTCGCCGTCAAAAAAATAACTGGAATACCATAAGGCCTAATTCGTTCCATCAGCGCAAAACCGTCCAGTTTCGGAATCATGACATCCAGCAAAATGAGATCGAACTTTTCCTGCTGCACTAGCTCAAGCGCAGCTTCGCCATCGTAAACCTCCATCGTTTCGTAGCTCACGACATTAAGATTCATTTTAATGATTTTGGAAATATGAACGTCGTCTTCAACAATTAAAATCTTTTTGCTCATCCTCTGAGTCTCCTAAAATTGATCATTATCATAGAAAAACATCTGTATATTCGCAAGATGGTTATACGACCAATCCAACTAGGGGAATAACAGATGCACAATCAGTATACCGATCTTTTTTTAAATCTACTATAGGTACAAAGAAAACAAGTCTTGGAAATCGACGCATTGAGCCAAATATCTTTTACAAACGTATGTCATTTTGAAAATTAAGATAAAAATGGTCAGCGTTATTATAAACAGCAAACTCATATCCTTTTTCCTTGTAAAATGCGATTATTTCTGGAAGTGCTTGTAAGGTTTGTAGTTTTTCATGCATGAGAATGACTTCTCTGTCCCTTTTGGTTTGCTTTTTAATATGTTCTACAATTTGGTTTGGATTATCTTTTAACTCCCAGTCATTAGAATCAATTGTCCAATCCCAAACTTTAATTCCATATTTTACAAGTTGATTACGAATCTGTTCACTTTTCAATCCTGGTTCTGAACCATAAGGTGGACGAACCAACTTAGGATTTGTACCTGTAATATCTTTGATAAGAGATAATGTTTCGTTCATCTCTGATACAAACAGTCCGTTATTGTATAACTTTTTGTAATCATGCGATATACTATGAGCTCCAACATAATGGCCTTCTTCTGTGGCTCGTTTGACACTTTCTTGTAAATCGTTTTTTTGTAAATTAGTTCCCTGCATAAAAAAGGTTGCTTTTATATCTTGCTCTTTTAATAAATCTAAGAATTGATCCGTTAATGTAGTAGGGCCATCATCAAATGTTAAATAAACAACTTTGTCCACAGGCTTTACATCTGGTTTTTTTTGTTTTACTGGTTGTTTGGTACTTTGTATGATAATTTTGTCCGCTACTACTTCTTCTTCAGGAGCAGAAGTGAGTTTCTCTACTAAAAAGATCATTAGGAAAATAGCTACTAGAATAAAGACTAATCTTCTTCTCGCCTTTCTTACCCTTCTTTTTTTATTATCATTTCGTGATGTTTTCATTATTTATCTAGCCTTTCTATAAAGTATCTGGTGTGTCGATAAAATCTCTCTAATTTTCTGTATCAGCAAAATACTTTTTGATCCCTTTCACTATTCCCTGAGCCGTTCGATCCTGGTGGCTATCGTTGATCATATTCGTTTCATCGCTCTGGTTCGTGAGGAATCCCACCTCCAGCAAAATTGCGAGATTGTCGCTCTCCTTCAATACCTTCCAGCCTTCCTTTCTCACACCGCGATCCTTGAAGCCAGCAGCCTCCACCAAATGCTCGTGCACCTCATTTGCGAACGGACTACTATCTTCCGCATAATAATACGTTTCGGTGCCGTGTACATCAGGGTCCGTATATGTGTTCCCATGAATAGAGACGAATGCATCCGCATCGAGATCGCTTGCGAAATTGATGCGATCGTCTAGATCGACAAAGGTATCATCCGTACGTGTCATGTACGCCTCGAACATCGGTTCCTGCTGGAGCAGATCGAATACCTTATTTGACAGCGCTAGTGTGTACGCTCTCTCGTAGTTGCCGCTGACTCCACTCGCGCCGGGATCCTTGCCTCCATGCCCCGCATCGATCACGATTTTGTAGCGTTGGGATATTTCTTGATGCATTGCCGTATTTTTGTTCGGTGAAGATATTAACTCCTCGGAAACCTCCGTATTCGTGTTCGGTGAAGCTGTCAACTCCGCGGAAACGAAGGGTGAAAATAGCTCATATATCGACCAGATCATTCCTATCAAAGCAACGACAATTACCACCAATATAACTTTTCGACGTTTAAGCTGTTTTCTTCTTTTCCTTTTCATGCTGTCTCCTTACTCCGATTGATCATCGAATGCTGATATCTTCAATTACTCAACAAGTGTAGCAAGTGAATATATGATAAGTTAGATAAACTTATATAGAAGTTGTAAAGTTTGAATTCAACAAATCGGATTTTTAATTCCCATCAAAAATAGCATCTCTAAGGAAACGGCTACCGCCGAATCCTATGGATGCTATACGATCGATATATTTTCCGATTGTACGTCGTAACAATATTCTAAATCGTTTATAAATCGCTCGCCCTGTCAGTTCTTTCGCTTGGGCCCTCTTCATAAATTACTGGATACGATTGGCTTTCGAGCAGCATTCTCCGCCCCTGGAA
>DJUJ01000099.1:63619-64291 GCA_002438345.1 Paenibacillus sp. UBA6285 | reverse complement strand
GTGTGATGCCGATTAAAGGCACGTATGCGAAAGGGGAATAGCCTATCTTATGATTATGGTCACGGCTCCCGAATGGCGAATACATGCCATAATACAATATTTTACATGGAAATATCTATTGTAAAACTTTGAATTTTTTGTCCATCATTAAACTCCCATAGTACGATTTAGTTCACTACTGATTGCTCGCTTATCACAGGATTTCACTAAAGTGTTAAACGTGGCTGTATCAAGGGCGAAGGATAGTTTTTCGTAATATTAGGTCAACCAGAAACATGTGGGAAGCATAAGCGCCTTATTATGTGTAGACGACATATTATAGGGAGGACATCTCTTCTTTATGGTCAGTGGAAGTTTGAAGCTCTTACAATTTTTCTATATTAATCCAGACAAATTTTCATGACCGAGCGGCTTTTTCGCATACGTCTCACGCAGACTGCCGATCAGCTTTTTAAGGCGTTTACGGTCGGGGCTATCGCGTTTAATTCAGAAGAATTTGCCAATATGGAAACTGTTAATTGACAAGCTCAATTTTATTGTCTATAGTATGGATAATCTTATACACGGTATACGTCGAAGGAATTAGTAGCAAGCTGTCACTGTTAATCAGAAAACTAGGGGATGATGCGACCTAGTACAAACAGTCTTGTGAATTACACTCTGGAGTATCTT
>DJUJ01000099.1:63056-63560 GCA_002438345.1 Paenibacillus sp. UBA6285 | reverse complement strand
ATACTGTAAAACCAAAGGAGCTGGGTGACCATGAATAACATGAACATTATAGACGAGCTGGAATGGCGCGACGCGATTAACCAACAGACAGATGCAGAAGGATTACGCGAATTAGTTAGTGAGAAAAAGATCGCCTTATACTGCGGTGTAGATCCAACGGGTGACAGCATGCATATCGGACATTTAATTCCGTTCATGATGATGAAACGTTTTCAATTATTTGGACATCATCCGGTTATCTTAATTGGTGGAGCAACAGGTACAATCGGTGATCCAAGTGGACGTCAAACAGAACGTCAACTACAAACATTAGAACAAGTGCAAGATAATGTTAACGCGCTAACAGTACAAATGAAAAAGTTATTTGAAACAGACAGCGACAATAAACTGGCAATGGTAAACAATTTTGACTGGACTCATAAAATAAACATCATCGATTTCTTACGTGATTATGGCAAAAACTTTAGCGTCAATGCGATGCTGGCCAAAGATATTGTTGCAAGG
>DJUJ01000099.1:52223-63051 GCA_002438345.1 Paenibacillus sp. UBA6285 | reverse complement strand
ACTTGATTCGTAAAAAAGAAGGTCCAAATGCGAAGGCGTTCGGATTAACAATTCCATTAATGCTAAAAGCGGATGGTACAAAATTTGGTAAAACAGCAGGCGGGGCTATCTGGCTAGATCCTAAGAAAACAACACCGTTTGAATTCTTCCAATTCTGGGTGAATACAGATGATCGTGATGTTATTAGATACCTGAAATTCTTCACATTCTTAACTAAAGATGTGATTGGTGAATTAGAGAATAAAGTTAAAACAGAACCTGGTAAACGTGAAGCACAACGAGTACTTGCTGGAGAGATGACAAGATTCGTTCACAGCGAAGAAGCTTTAGTACAAGCAATTAAAATTTCGGAAGCCTTATTCAGTGGAGATATTAAATCATTAACAACAGATGAAATTGAGCAAGGATTTAAAGAAATGCCTACTTTTCAAGCTACAAAAGAAACTAAGAATATTGTGGATTGGTTAGTGGATGTAGGTATTGAACCTTCTAAGCGTCAGGCAAGGGAAGATATTGTAAATGGAGCTATTTCCATGAATGGTGAACGATTGGATGATGTAAACATGGATGTGACCATGGACAAAACATTTGATGGTCGGTTTATCATTATTCGTAAAGGTAAAAAGAGCTACAGCCTTGTGAAATTAGGGGAATAGCATATCGTAGCTATTTTCATGGGGAAGGTAGGGAATAACCATGCTGGTATCATGGAAGAGATCGCTACAATTAGCATATTATAATCATTACTTGATAACACAGGTTAATAAAGAGAAACATGTCAATTGGTTGATAGTCGAGCTTGGTTTAGATAATGTAACGGAAGAGAATATCAATAAAGAGTTAGATCATATATTAATTGGATTTAATCGTTTGTTTAAGTATAAGAGTATAACGCAAGCTTCACTTGGTTATTTTAGAATGTTAGATATCGTGAAATCAGGTGACCTATATTATCCTAGAATCTATGTCTTACTCCCAATGATCAAAAGTTATTTTCAAGGTAGATATTATATCAAGCATGATAACTGGGTCTCCTTGTGGAGTAAGGCATTGAATAGGGAAAATAACTTATTTGTGAAGATGAAAGTAGTTAGTTCTAAAAAGGATGATCATGGTATTGTTCTTAAAATGGAACAGGGTTTATCTATCCTTCATGATGTAGAAAATACTAAGATTCCTGTTAACTTTAACCCACAACTTGAATCACGAAGATTAATAGGATACAGCAAATTATTAAAAGATGTAATGGATCAAATAGAATCGGATCAAGCCTTTGATCTAGACATGGATCGATTCGATGTAAAAGATTCAATTGCCAATTGTGCATTTGAGAATATGTTAGAATGGCACCCAGGCTTTAGATTTAAAGAGAACAACCCCTTTTCCAATTTAAAATAATAAAGAAGGGAGAACATCATAACTGATGATCTTTCTATAGCGAAGAGTGACGCAAGAGGTCACTCTTCTTTTTGTGTATTCTTTCAAGCAGGAAGAAACTAATTATTCCATATAATCTTCCGCTAAAACAAAATTGTAAAAAAGATGTATAAAAATAACATTTATACAAAACCGATTAATCCACTCTTCTTTTATGATTTAACTTGTAAAAGCATAAAACCATTAATGCATTTATCCATAAGTCAATAAAGGCTTTAATTCGTTAAATAATAAGTTTTTAGGAAACCTTAAAATACGTTGTTAAATCAACGTTAATTAACTCATTGACAAAACAATAAAGAAGGCGTAATCTTGATCCTGTAAGTTAATCGATTAACGTTGAACATAAATTTAGGATTAAGAAAGGCGCTTTTTGACAATGGGATTGTTGCATATTATGCACAAAATATCCCTTCATAGTTTGATTCAATACTTCCAGTATTGAAGAGACTGACCATTTGGAAATTGAAAAAGAAGAAAGAAGGATGTAATCATGGCCAGTTCAAAAAAATTAACCCTTTTCGGGTTGATTGGTATTACGATGGCGTTCTTTGGTACGGTACGTAGCGTACCATCGCTTGCTGTTACAGGTTGGACTCAAATCTTCTATATGCTTGTTGCAGCAATATTATTTGCACTTCCTATTGCATTGATGTCAGCTGAACTTTCAACAGGGTTTCAAGAAGATGGTGGACCTCAAGTTTGGGTGAAAAAAGCAATGGGAGAAAAATGGGGATTTGTTACCTCGTGGTTATTATGGGTTCAAATGTTCTTCGGAATGGTAATGGTTGCTTCCACAGTAGGTATTTTACTCGGATATGTCATTAACAAACCAGATCTTTCTTCCAATAATATCTTTATATTTGTGATTATTCTAATCTCCTATTGGGGAGTAACCTTATTAAATCTCAAATTTGATATGGTTAAAATCGCCGGTAATTGGGGAGCAGTGATTGGTGTTTATATTCCATTTGGTTTCCTAATCATATTAGGTCTTATCTATATGATGAAACACGGGATTCAACCAGATAACTATTTAGGCCATTTTAAAGCAAGCGACTTAGTTCCGAATTTCAAAGATTTAGGTAGTGTTGCTTATTTATCAGCAATTATCTTTATTTTCGCAGGGGTTGAAATTTCATCCGTACATGCGAACAATATTGAGAATCCAAAGCGCAATTATCCAATTGCTGTAATTTCTTCGGTTATTGCACTTGTAATTCTTAACCTTATTGCTGGGTTGACCGTATCTAATGCTGTTCCAAAAGGGAAAATGGAACTTGCTAATATTACACAACCCTTTGTTATTTTCTGCAACGATTTAGGAGTTCCGGCTATATTTGTTAATATCGTCTCAGCTATGATCTTGATTGGTGTATTAGTGCAGTTAAGTGCATGGGTTCTTGGACCGAGCAAGTCAATGATTAAAGTTGCTGATGAAGGGAATTTGCCTAAGTTATTCCAAAAGAGAACAAAAAAGGATATTCCAATTACTTTTGTTATGATCCAAGCGATTGTTATTTCATTAGTTTCATTTCTTTACGTTGTTGTTCCAGATGTTAATAGTGCATTCTTAATTATTACCATCACAACAACTATTTTATACTGTATTGTTTATTTGTTAATTGCGATCTCAGCTATTCGTTTACGCTACAAAATGCCTGAACTGAATAGACCTTTTAGATTGGGTAACAAAGGGAATGGATTAATGTGGTTTGTCTCACTTCTTTCTATATTAAGTGTTATTATCACGATTATTGTGAGTATCATTCCACCATCTATTCTTAAACCAAGCCAATACACAGGATATATGATCTATCAAGTCGCAGCTACACTTGTAATGATTGCGGTCGCTCTTATTATTTACAAGCTTAAAAAGCCGGAATGGAAAAAAAATGATTTAGCTGATTAGTTGTGAGAAATAAGTTTGTGAAATTAAATACTAAATATACTGAACCGGAGGAAAATCAAATGAATTATCCATTACCAGACATCAACTTGAAAGCATTATTCTTAGGCAGTAAAGGTGAAAATGTCGATATTTTTAAAGAATCCTTAAATAAAATCATAGATGAACATGTGGGCTGGCGTCAAAACTATATGCCACAGGATATGCCTGTTATTACCCCTCAAGATAAAAGCTCACAAAGCTTTCAAGAAACGACTGATCATGTACGTAGTGTGTTTAATGAATTATCTTCCAAGCTTCGTACAGAATCGTTGCCTTGGCACTCGGCAGGTCGTTTCTGGGGTCATATGAATTCCGAAACTTTAATGCCGTCGATTATTGCTTATACAGCTGCAATGTTATGGAATGGTAATAATGTAGCTTATGAATCATCTCCAGGTACTTCCCAAATGGAAGAAGAATGTGGACATGAATTTGCTAAATTGATGAGCTATAAAGCAGGGGAAAGCTGGGGACATATATGTGCCGATGGTTCCATCGCGAACTTAGAAGGTCTATGGTATGCAAGAAACATTAAGTCTCTTCCACTTGCAATTAAGGAAGTAGCTCCTGAATTTGTAGAGGGTAAATCAGAGTGGGAATTACTGAATATGTCTACAGAATCAATTCTTGATATTCTAGATCAAGCTTCTGAGAAAATGGATGAAATCAAAGCTCACTCTGCACGTAGTGGAAAAAATCTTAGCAAATTAGGAAAATGGTTAATTCCACAAACAAAGCATTACTCTTGGTTAAAAGCTGCTGACATTATTGGTATTGGACTTGATTGTGTAGAAGCTATCGATGTTGATAATGAATATCGTATGGACATTGTTAAATTAGAAGCTAGGATCCGTGAACTCGCTGCACAAAACATTCCAATTCTTGGTGTAGTCGGTGTAATTGGTACAACTGAAGAAGGACAAGTTGACCGTATCGACAAAATCGTAGAACTTCGTGAAAAATTGGCTAAAGAAGGAATTTACTTCTATATCCACGTGGATGCTGCTTATGGTGGATATGCACGGGCTATCTTCTTAGACGAAAATGATCAGTTTATTGATTTCGATAAAATTGATGAAGTTTATGCTAAATATAATATTTTCACAGAGAAAAATGCATGGTTAACTGAAGACATTTATAATTCCTTTAAAGCTATGAGTCAAGCGGAAACCATTACAATTGATCCGCACAAAATGGGTTATATTCCTTACTCTGTTGGTGCAATTGTTATTAAAGATATTAGAATGCGTGAAGCGATCTCTTACTTCGCAACATATGTATTCGAAAAAGGTGCAGATATCCCGGCATTACTAGGTGCTTATATTCTTGAAGGTTCCAAAGCAGGTGCAACTGCAGCAGCAGTATGGACAGCTCATAAAGTATTACCATTAAACGTAACTGGTTATGGTAAATTGATTGGTGCAAGTATTGAAGGAGCTTATCGCTTCTATGAATTCTTGAAAAACAAACAATTTAAAGTTGGCGATAAAACAATTACTATTTACCCACTAACAAAACCTGACTTTAACATGGTTGATTATGTATTTAATGAAGAAGGTAATACTGATTTAGCAAAAATGAATAAACTAAATCATGATTTCTTTGATTATGCATCCTATGTTAAAGGTGGATTATACAACAACGAATTCATTACTTCTCATACAGATTTTGCTGTACCTGATTATGGTAACAGTCCAATGGCATTTGTTCAAGGTCTGGGATTTAGCGAAGCTGAATGGAATCGTGAAGCTAAAGTAACGGTCTTACGTGCTTGTGCATTATCGCCATATGCTCATAATAAAGAAGTGTTCGCAGAGTATGCTGAAAAGATTGAAAAGGCGATTCAAAAGAAACTTGAAGCTATTTATTTGCACGAACAACAGTAATTAAATTGAATAGTTGGGATGCGTAACTTTATTAAAAGGTTTGCGCATCTCTTCTATTTTTTAAATTTGAAGACTTTTTGGGAGTGAAAAAAATGACTATAAAAAAAGTATTATCGATTGCCGGTTCTGATTCCAGTGGCGGAGCAGGCCTTCAAGCGGATTTGAAAACATTTGAAGAATATGGAACTTTTGGTCTGACTGCCATCACTGCCATTGTCACAATGGACCCCGATAATAATTGGAGTCATCATGTAGAACCTATTGATTCTGAACTTGTGAAAGCTCAATTAAAAACTGTTTTCTCTGGTAAGCCCGTAGATGCCATGAAAACAGGCATGCTTGGATCTATCGATACAATTCAGATTGTACGTAATTCCATTGACATACATCAAATAAAAAATGTAGTGATTGACCCAGTTATGGTATGTAAAGGTGAAAATGAACAATTACAACCTGAAAATGGACAGGCCATTCGCGATCTACTTGTACCAAAGGCAACAATAGTAACGCCAAATTTATTTGAAGCATGCCAATTATCTGGCATGAGAAAGTTAAGCACAGTTGCTGACATGAAAGAAGCTGCTTATAAAATTATCGAGCTTGGGACAAAATATGTTGTAATTAAAGGAGGGAAATCTCTAGAAGATCATAAAGCGATCGATCTTCTTTATGATGGTTCAGAGTTTACACTGTTTGAATTAGCTAAAATAAATACGAATTATAATCACGGAGCTGGATGTACATTTGCTGCAGCTATTACAGCAGGTCTTGCTAAAGGATTATCCGTAAAATCAGCAGTAGAAAAAGCAAAAGTTTTTACTACTGAAAGTATCAAGTATGGTTTTGCTTTTAATAGATTCGTTGGACCTGTTTGGCATGGAGCCTATAATAAAGCGAATCAAGGTTTGAATATTTAAAAATACTGTTAAAGATTCAAAATTGTTTATGTCTTAATCTTTGTCTTAACTTGACTACACTTCATTTAGATGGTCATGAATATAAGGAGTGTCACTATGAAAAAAAGTGTAACTATAAAAGAAGGCATATTTCTTTTAGCTGTAATTTTAGCGATTATAGGAATTTGTATTATTGGCTTAAGTTTGCCTCCTCAAATTCCTATTTTATTTTCAATTGGTATTATAATGTTATTTGCAGTGGTTAAAGGTTTTTCGTGGGATGTTATTCACAATGGAATAACAAACGGAATTCAACCTGGCATCATTCCTATCCTTATATTTATGCTAATAGGGGCCTTAATTAGTGTCTGGATAGCAGCAGGGACAATTCCAACGATCATGGTTTATGGATTTTCGATTTTATCCGCACAATTTTTTTTACCCTCCGTTTTTATTATTTGCGCGATCTTAGGAGTAACCGTTGGTAGCTCATTTACAACGATTTCAACTGTTGGTATTGCCCTCTTCGGGATGGGACAAATCATGGGATTTAATCCAGCAATCACTGCTGGCGCAATTATTTCAGGTGCCTTCTTGGGTAACGACATTTCCCCTTTATCAGATACAACCAACCTTTCTTCTGCCATTGCTGAAGTAGATATGTTTGATCATATTCGCAACATGATGTGGGTTACTATTCCTTCGATCATTGTTTCAATTGTTTTTTTTGGATTGATGGGTCACCCTAGCGGTATCTCAACTGGAAATAATATTGATGAGTTAGTTAATACAATACGCACTGCATTTCCTAATTCAATTATCACATTAATTCCAGTATTGGTATTGTTCTTGTGTGCTTGGAGAAAAATACCTGCAATTCCTACTCTGTTATTAAGCATTGTCACTGCAATTGGTGTCTGTTATATTTATGCTCCACATACTAGCCTTACTTCAATAGCCAATATTATGCAAAATGGATTTATTTCAAAAACAGGTGTGGCAAGTGTGGATGTTCTACTTACTAGAGGCGGCATTCAAAGTATGATGTGGTCGGTTTCACTTATTCTTCTTGCTTTAGCGCTTGGAGGATTACTCGTGGAGTTAAAAATTATTGAGACGATTATTTCAAAAATTCTAAGATATGCTAGTACAAGAGGTAAATTAACCTTAATGACTGCTTTAAGTTCCATAGGAGTAAATATCCTTCTCGGCGAAGCTTATTTGTCAATTATTTTACCTGGTAAAGCTTTTAAATCCCAATATGATAAAATTAACTCGAATCCCACAAATCTTTCAGCAATTTTGGCCAATGCAGGAGCAGCTGTCAATGCGCTTGTTCCATGGGGAGTTAGTGGTGTATTTATTATGGGTACATTAGGTGTTAGTACATTGGATTATTTTCCATTTGCTATCTATTGTATCGCCGCCCCCGTTATTAATATTCTGATTGGATTTATGGGTGGTAAAAAAACAGCTAAAGCGACTTCTAAATAATTTTATATGTCCTGCCATACCAGAGAAAATATAAAATATTTGTAGATTACTTGAAAAAATTACATGAATGCTTATTAAAGAGAGAATATCTTGAAAGAGCAACATTTAAAAACGAAGTGTGATAATATGAAATTGGAGGTTGATACATGATAATAGATAAACTACGTAGCCAAGACCTTGATGGATTATTTGAGATGATTTTAATGCTTGAAAACATAGAAGAGTGTTATTTATTTTTTGATGACTTATGTACATTAAATGAAATTAGAACGATACTTCAGAGATATCAGGTAGCCAAAATGCTATATAATAATAATACTTACAGAGAAATCGAAGTAGAGACGGGTGCAGGATCAGCAACTATCTCACGGACGAAGCGATCCCTAAATGACGGAAATGATATGTATAATGTTCTCTTTAGCCGTCTGAAGAAGGAAAATAATACTTCCTCGCTGCAGTGAAATGTTTCGGGATTGAGCCATCTGGGTAGGGGTAGTTCACGATCAACCGTTCGCGAACTTGGTCCAGAATGGTACAGCCTAATTTGGAGCATGGATATCTCAGTTACTGCAGTGTATGTATGAACTGTACCCGAAAGATGGACACATTGGAAAAGTGACCTCTCTCGGGTGTTTTTGCATTTATAATTGGCCGATTNNGGAAGATAGCTGGTGATTACGCAAACGCATCGTTAAATTAAGGTCATCTAACAAATCTTTCATACACATAGATTTACTCTTGATAATTGATGTATATTCCTGTAATTCTTGGGCTGTTAAATCTGTGGCACTGTCGTTTATAAATTCTGCATAACCTTGAATAGAAGCAAGTGGTGTTTTCATGTCATGCGAAACATTGCTAATCCATTCCTCACACATTTGGTCGAGACGCTTACGTTCCTCTTCATGTCGATCGAGCTTTTCAGATAGTTCATTCATATTACGAAAACTTCATAAACGCCTTTGGGAGTAGGCATTTTCTAAATCGTCGTTCCCTAGGGGCCAACTTGCAAACTTTTCGGAACCTTTTTTTCCTCTGTAAAGCCAGCCCTTCTCAGTTGTGCCTTTACCCGATAAGCGACTTCTTTGGGACTGAGCGGTTTAGTAATATAATCATCGCCACCTATCGCCAATCCTAAAAGCTTATTTATTTCCTCATCCTTTGCAGACATAAATAAGATCGGTGCATTTGATGTTTCTCGAATTTTCCTGCATAAATCATATCCTTCTCCATCGGGCAGCATAATATCTAGCAATATAAGCTCAGGATTATACTCCTGAAACTTGTCCCAACCCTCTGCAACGTCCCGGCAGTTACAACGTCTGCAATACCTTCTTTATGCAAAACTGTCTTCATCAGACGTGCTAAATCATCTTCATCGTCAATGATTAAAACCCATTTATGACTTGCCATTTGTTTCCCTCGATAACACTCTTTATCTNNATTATAAAGTACTTTATTTCATTCGCGAAAAATTCACGGTTCATACCCATGAAGCCGCTGAACACTTTTCAAGTATTGGAATAAACCCCTGTTTTATTCGATGAATCAGACCTGCTAAAAATAGATTAATACGAATATTCCCAATTATATATTCACATACGTATTAATCGGATAAGGGATGTCCTGTGAGATTTCGTTAAAAGAGATATGATGCATCCGCGGGTCTGTGTACCGTTCCCTGTATGCTGTTGCATTCATCCCTTTAATCCGGGAGAAACAGCGGGAGAAATACAGCGCATCCCCAAATCCGACGGCAGTTGCGACTTCCTGGACCGTGAAAAATTCCGTCGTGAGCAGCAGGCAGGCTCGCTCCATTCTACGAATCAGCAGCTCTCTGGTGGGACTATTGCCGAGGTGCTTCGTACACATCCGGGCGAGATGCTCGTGGGACCATCCGACATGAGCTGCTATATCAGGGATACTGATTTGCCGTTCTAAATTCTGATCCATATATTGAAGGGCTTTGCGAAGCTCGCTGGGGAACTTATATTCGCAGGCTGCCACGTATTCCCCCTTGAGCTTCACATTGTTCTTTTCCTGACGGTCTAACAAGTCAAGCTCACCAAGCAAGGCAATTAACAAGCGTTCCCCTTGCAGAATACAAAGCTTCTGTTCGTTGACGCTGTGAGCGAGGCGCATGACATGGTTTATCATCACCTTCAGCAGCGGATTCGTTTCAGATGGGAAAATCGAAGCGCCTGATGCTTCAAGGAATTTAAAAGGAAGCTCCTCGGGACCGATCAAAAAATGAAAGAACAAATGACGTGTGCTTCTGTCCGAATCAAAAATGTACTTATGGCGTTCAAAAGGACGGGTCACCACAAAGCAAGGCTCGCATAGGATCCGGTTCTCGCGGTCGTTCTCGTATCGGGTTGCTGTTGGATATGGAAAAAATACAAGCTCATAATTGGGGTTTGCACGAGGGCCGAGACTCCATCCGGGTTTTACGATGAAATCCCCAACCTGAGAGATTGCAATTCGATTCACAGCCATCACCTCTTCCCTCATGATAATATCAAATTTGTCCATAAAAAATAAGGATCTGTTTATAGTCGTGTAAGGGCTGGAAATATACAATTGTGTTGAGGGGACAGCAATACTGGTATTTTCGGAGGCGTGGAAATATGGCTAATTGGGAAAAGCGAAGGATCGATTTTCGGTACGGTCCGGATGTTATCCAGACTTGTATCGGTCTTGTAGACGATGTTCACAAAACGATCGTGCGTGAAGATGGAAGCATGAATTACAACTTTANNTAATCAAAATGCACACCGGACTAGAAATGAGATGCCGCAGTCACTACTCATGCCCACAATCGAGCGCAACTTGTGTTTCAATCATAGGTATAAGCCAGTTTTCCAACACCGGGATCGGCTCGTTCGTGTTGATCAAACTTACGGGGATCCACGAGCAGCCATAGTGACAACAACGGAAAAGTATGAGTAAAGCGAGTTGACATGGACGGTATTCGCCTACCGGGGCAAGGATAAACTGCGTGCCGATGTGATCAGGTGGACATTAACTGCTGCGGAAGGTTTCGGTCATGCGGGGACCCGGGTGAGAATGGCATCGTTCGGTGAAATGGAGAATGGACCAATCTTAATCGGAACGGGAGCTGTCAAGACAAAAACCTGTTCAGAAACAGACGAAAATGTTCTGTC
>DJUJ01000099.1:43608-52167 GCA_002438345.1 Paenibacillus sp. UBA6285 | reverse complement strand
TAGCGGAAGAAATGTTTACATTGGATTGGGCGAAGGCAGCGGAACGGGAGACCTTACAATACTGGTTGGAAGTGAAGCCTTTTCGAGAAAGAGTTACAATTCCGGATCCGCAGATCATGGAAATGCTGGAAGCGTGCGGACGCAATATTCTGCAAGCCCGTGAAATCAAGGACGAGATCTATGAGCNNACTTCCTGCTGGAAGCGGCCCACATAATGGGAAGATCGGAGGAGGCATACCAGGGCTTGCTCGCCGTACTGAAACGGGCTAAGCCGAACGGATCTATCCGCATCATTCCCCAACATGACAAGGAAACCGGAATTGCCATGGCAACGATGGTGCGTCAGTGCGAGCTGATGAATGATGACGATCGGCTGCGTGAGCTTTGGCCAGTGCTTCAACGAGGACTGACTTTTATCCGGACACTTCGAAATGAGGCTAAAGGACTCGGTACGGAGTACCCTGGTTACGATTTGTTTCCTCCTGCAATTGGCGACGGCGGTATCTGGTATCATCCGGAGTATACGACTCCGCTGTGGATCATGTTCGGTTTGAAGTCAGCCTATCTGGCAGGAAAGCGGCTTGGATTGGATGGCATTCTGTCATTCAAAGCGATGTTCGATGAAATAATGGAAGGATTTCTCCGATGCACGGAGCGGGATATGAAAGTAACAGAAGGCGGCAGCCGTTATTTCCCGATGTGTATGGAGAATGTTCCAGCCAACAAGCCCCAGACGGCCAATTGGGCGTATGCTCATGCAATCTATNNGTAAGCGACTTCCTCTCCCTAATGGATGAGGTGGATGATGAGCAAGGAATCCCCAAGGAAACCGGATGGACGAAGGATCAGTCCCTCTGGGGGTATTCGAGCATGTTCTATGCACAAGTATGGCTGTATGCAGGCCGGCCGGATAAAGCGATTGATTACCTGTACGCCTTCGCCAACCATGCCGCGCCAAGCCGGGTATGGATTGAAGAACAGTATTTCAAGGATAGCCATTCCAATGAACACGGAGGCGACATGCCTCACAACTGGGCTTCGGCAGAATTTATCCGGTTGGTCCGGCATTTATTGGTCATGGAAAAAGGTGAGGATTTGGTTGTTTTTCCCGGACTTCCTGATGAATGGCTGCCTGATGACACCCCATTGGTATTGGAGAATACGCCGACCCGGTACGGTCTTATCACCCTAGAGCTGCATCACGACGAAGGCCATGGCTATCGGCTGACCTTCAAGCGGTTGGCAGGCTCCCAGGTTCCTGAACGGTTGATTATTCATTGGAACGGTCTTCTCCTCGATGCGGATGCGGAGGTAGAGAGGCAGGGAACAGTTATTGTCCTGCCAGGCGATAGGATGGACTTTACCCTACATTTGGGGGGAAGACAGAACGAAATCAATTTAGCATCTGACCATGGGGGGACAACGGTCTAGTTGAGAACGTAAATCATCATTGAATGGCTTGTAGAACGGCAGACCCGAAGCAGCGTCACAAAGTCCCACAACAATAAATGAAAAGTCACCATACCTTTTACAGCACGCTGTTATCCCTGGAAGAAGCTTCCCCGGTCTTGAGTCGAGGGAGCTTCTGTATTTAGCTTTTTTCCATTTTTCATACCACTGTTATTAACAATAGAATAGTTTAGTGTTAGAGTGAGGAGTGTCATTAAGCCAATGAGGAAATTAGTGGAAAAGGGTAATTTCTTTTGCGTGGAGAATAGTTATTAATACTACTATTTAAGCTGAAAAATTAGTTGGTATAAGTAAGCCATTAATAAAATAAATAGTGAGGTTAACGATGTCTATTGAGATGGAAAAAACAATTTTAAAAGTAATTAGTGAGAATTATCCGGTTGATATTCTATTTAACGCAGCAAAAGGAATTCATCTGCCACGCTCCAATTGGAAAGGGGGAAATCTTCAAAGAGTTGAGGGGAATCCTTATGCCCCTGCATCTTTTTTACCAAGTTCCTTCTAAAGCCTGTGAGGGCTACATTTATCATTATTGGTACTTAGAATTTGAGGATACATTTAATGTAGATTAATAATCAGACAAAGGAGATACAGTATGCTACCATCACTCACATTTCTTAAACGTCAATTGGAGGGAATTCTGCGCAATAAATTCGAGCAGGGGCATCAAACCTCGGGTTATTTAGCCAAGCTGGAACAGCTTCCCGCAAGCTATGATGCCTATCTGGAATTCGCTCATAGTTTGGCAGCTATTCCAATGAGGGACAATTGGTCTTACTATGAGCCGAACGATTTAGAGGAGATATGGCGGGAATGTGATCCGGCTCGACCTCTCGGGCAGGTAGGAATCCTGAATCTGAAGGACAGTTCCAAGCGGGTAGAGGCGGCATTCCTTGCTTCAGTCTGCGGCTCAATGCTGGGCAAACCGATCGAGGTAAACCCCAGCTTGTCGGAATTGCGTCAAGCGCTAACTTCCGTAGGGGAATGGCCACTGAACGATTACATTTCTGATGAAATCCTCCATGCGTTGAATCGTCGTCATTGGTCTTGGTATGAGACGACTCGGGGGAGAATTCGTTATGCGGCACCTGACGACGATATCAATTACACATTAATGGGAATGATTGTGCTAGAGCAATTCGGCGAGGGTTTTACGAAAAGAAATTTAAGAGATTTATGGATAAATCACCTTCCAATAAGTACAACTTGGGGTCCGGAGAGGGCCATCTTGCTTCGATCTGGGATTAGCTATTTGGAGCATGATAGGGACATATTCAATCATTCTGAAATAGAGGCTTGGCCCGACTTCATGGTACAGGATACGGAACTATGCGGGGCAGCGATTCGCGCAGATGCTTACGGCTATGCCTGCCCCGGTCAACCAGCTCTTGCCGCTGAGCTAGCTTGGCGGGATGCAAGTTTTACACATCGCCGGACCGGACTCTACGCCACGATGTTCATTGCCGCTGCGATTGCTGTCGCGCAGGTGCTGCGCGATCCGGTTGAAATTATCAGTACTGCACTGCAATTCGTACCTAGAAGGAGCCGATTCTATGAGATTACTCAGGATTGCCTGCAGATGGTCGCGAATGCAGATAACTGGCTGGAAGCCTATCAGAGCATTAACCATAAGTATGCGAATTATTTCCACTGTCAGGTTTATCAGGAAATAGGTACCTTAATTAATACATTTCGATTTGCAGATAATGTTGGCGACGGGATATGCAAGCAGGTGATGCAAGGCAACGATACGGACAGTTTTGGGGCAACAGTTGGCTCTCTGCTCGGAGTTTATTTCGGTCCTGATAGCTTGGAAACAAGATGGCTTAAGCCTTTCCAGGACCGGATTCATACGGGGCTATCTAATTTTCATGAGCAAAAACTATCCCGTTTGGCTGAGCGGATGGGGCGTTTGCCAGAGCTGCTCTACACCGGCCAACATCGAATTCAACCCAGCGAGCTCTATGTGAACGAGAACACAGATTTCGGCCTTTGAATTTGATTTCATCAAAACAATGTTTAAGAAATCTGTTACTACCATTCATTAAGCTCTTGCAGATAAGTGTCACAGGAGATTCGTGATTTTTTTCTTGTTTGATTTCTTCGAATTGGCGGCCAATTTGGCTGTGAATCATATGAATGGAAATGAGGAGGCAAAGACAGTAATCAGGCTTGGGGAGCCGATGAGCAAAGATTAACCGAGAAATAGTAGATTATTCCCGGTAATGAGCAGTGTCACCATATTAATCAAAGTTCTGGACGTCATTATGAATAGTAACTTTGCATAGAGCAGTTGGGTGAATGTCAGGCATGGTCCCGATTTCATGCAGCAGTTTATTCATAAAATAGCTCATAATCGCTTTTAACGTGATTCGGTGAGTAACAATAAGCACTTGTTGACCCTTATCGAACAGGATAAGGACTCGGTTGTAACTCCTGCATAGGCTTATGTCGTTTCGCAAATATTAGAAGCAATCTATGAATCTGCACAAACAGGTAAGGTGTGTATTTGAATTAGATTCTATTCTAAGGTAATTCGTTTTTATAATAAGGCTTCTGTTAACCGGTATTGTTAACTTCATATCTATAATAATAACCACCCTTAATAAAGGTGGTTATTTGAATTGAAAACGATCACTAAACAAATTTGGCCATGATCTCAGTAAGCACTCTTTTCATACAATCTATCAATTCTGGTGGATGTATTGCTGTCGTACCATAAGCCGTTGCTTGCATAGATGCCAACCGGAGATATAACGGTTAACTTGACGAATCTCTCAACTACGACGAATACAGACGAGGAAGTAAATGGAACCCTTGGCACTGGGGAGAATTCATTACATGTTAAAAGTTATTCAGGAAGCATGGGTATTAAATAAAGGCATGCTGCTCCGCATTCCCCAAATCAGCAGTTTTATGAGCCTGTTTTTTATACCAAGTCAACCAGTATCTTTATAGTCAATACATATTCATTCTGGTACTGTTCTTATAATCTACCGGACACACTCCTACTCGGTTTTTAAACAGACGGCTGAAATAATATTGATTCATATAGCCTACTTTGATCGCCAAATCACCGATTTTGATATTTTGCATGGAGTTATCCAATATTTCCTTCGCTTTCGAGATGCGAAGCTCAGTCAAATACTCCAGAAAAGATACTCCAACCTCTTTTTTCATTCGTTTACTCAAGTAATTGGAATTAATGTGAAATAATTCTGCTACATGAGGTACGGCCAGTTCAGGATCATTGTAATGATAGTTAATGTAATCTGTTATCTTCTCCATAATTGGCGAGAGATCAGAGGAATTTGGGATAGATTCCTGCGTCATCTCCTGCTTGAGCTTCGTGACTGCGTCCGGATGAAGACTGCATAGGTGATCGTTTAACTTTGCAAGCATTCTGTTAAGATCGCTCTTGGGTATTGGCTTCAGTAAGTAATCATAAACATGCAATTGCAGGGCTCTTTGTGCATATTTAAAATCATCGTATCCACTAATGATCACCACGACCATTTCAGGATATCGACTCATTACAAGTTGGACCAGATCGAGGCCATTCAAACCCGGCATGTTAATATCCGCCAGTATTACGTCTGGTGTAGATTGCTCAATGAGAGATAGTGCTTCAGCAGCGTTCTTTGCTTCGCCTGATGGTTCAAAAGGCAGCCGACTCTCTTGGATATATTTCCGTAAGCCATTACGGATAATTTTCTCATCATCTATGATTAGGACTTGCCACATGATTCGTCACCCCCAAGCGGAATATTTAACGTCATACAGGTTATACCTTGTCTACTACTTATTTGCAATCCGTAAAGCTCACCATAAGCAAGTTTGATGCGATGGCTGACACTATACAGTCCGAATCCGATCTCGTCGTTTTTGTCTCTTTTTCCGTCCCGCAATGTCTCCTGAAGTGTCGCCAGCCTTGATTCGGGTATGTCTACTCCGTTATTCTGGGCAGTGACGATCAGCTGATCCCCTCGTTCATATGCACGAATTGATATCTTGCTTTTCTGGTTTGTCAGTGGCTTAATTCCGTGATAGATCGCATTTTCAACAAGTGGTTGAAGGATGAAACGAATAATTTGCTGTTGTTCCAAATGCTCATCGTAGCTCAATTCGTACTCTAGAATATCATCATATCGAACACATTGGATATCCAAATAGCTCTCGACATGTTGAAATTCTTGTTCTAGTGTTACAAATTGACTGCCGCTTGCCAGCCCGAGCCGGAAATAAGTGCTTAGGGATTCTACGATGTCCACCACATCGTTTGCATCATGACTTGCAGCCATCCATTGAATCGTATCCAGTGTATTGTACAGAAAATGGGGCTTGATCTGTTCATGAATCATCTGTAGCTCCATTTCCTTCTTCTCTTGCTGGGATTGATATAGCTTAATGAGCATTTGATTAAAACTACGCCCTAACTCTCCAATCTCATCGCGTCGCTTATCTTTAGAACGCACGCTCCAGTCTCCGTCTTCCACTTGTCTCATCAATTGACGTAACGTCTGAATCGGTTTTGCTATGGAGGAGCCCAGCAATAGGACGAGAATCAAAAAGAAGATACCTACTACACTCCCCACCATAAGAGCCGACCGCTGGGTCTTCGTCATACCTTGGGTAAGCTGGGATTTCGGCACTTGAAAGATGAGTTTCCAGCCTGGAACACCGGCGATCGAAGCCGTAAATGTGGACATGGCAGCTCTGGAATCTTCCGATTCTGGGAATTCCGAATTAACGATAAGCCACCCTCTGCCGTCATAAACCTTAATGTCTTGAGCGATATCCTTCATTTTACGGATGGGGACGGCGGCTGCAATATAAGCTGCATCTTCATTCACAAGCGGTTCAACACGATATAGAATGACGACAATCTCTGCTTTGTTTGCTTTGGAAACAATAACGTTACTAACAACGAAGGGAGCATTCGACGAAATTAGTTCTTTATAATAATCTCGCGTTAATATAGAGAAAGACTTGCTATCTGACGTCCAAGAGTTTCCTTTTAGATCAACGATCCGAATGGACTCGTAGTCATGGCCTCGTCGTTGCTCTAGCATGCGACTTTCGCGTAACAGTTCTTCTCGAGTCCAGTGGTGATAAGAAGTAAGTGTGGCGAGCATTTCGACTTCTCCAATTCGCTGCTGAAACCAATAGGATATTTGTTCGCTTCGGGCATTGACGATTTGCTGTGTCAGTGATTCGTTGAGTGGGACGACCGTTCGTTTCATCTCTGAGTATATGGCGCCTAACAACGCAAGGAATAGTAAGAGAAAGCATCCTCCGGCATATAATGTGATTTTTCGTTGTATTGAGTTCATGTCTTTATTACATCATGTTGCATCCCATCTTTAAATGAGAAGTATCACTTGTCCAAAATGTATGAATAAAATCCGAAATGTGCAAATACTTTTGGAGATGCATAGCCTATAATACACATTGTACATTTTTTCACAATGTCAAAAATACGAAAGCAATCAGTATCAGGGGAGGAACTATGAGAAAACACACAGGAAGAGTAATGTCCATTATTATGGTGCTGGCGCTAGTATTCACGATGACCGCTTGCGGCTCGAAAGAAAATGCAAAGGAAGCATCGAATGGTACGGCGACGGCCATTGGGGTAGGTAGTGGTAAGCACGGTGACATTAAAGTTGAGGTAACCTTTACGGATGGGAAAATTAAGGATGTGAAGGTTCTGGAGCAGAAGGAAAATGAAGTTCTATCGGAGCCTGTTTATACCCAATTGAAGGAAAATGTCATGCAGGCAAATAGTGCAGATGTAGATAGTATTAGCGGATCTAGTGTGACGAGCAAGGGGTATTTGGATGCAATTCAGGATGCGGTTGTTAAATCGGGAATTGCGTTGGTGGCAGGCAGTGCAGTAGCAGATGCGAAACAGATCGAAGAGTCGGAGCAGACATACGACGTCGTCGTGATCGGCGCGGGTGGTGCCGGATTTAGTGCAGCGCTTGAAGCAGCAGAGGCTGGAAAAAGCGTAGTTATCTTGGAAAAGATGCCGACCGTTGGCGGTAACACATTGATCTCCGGTGGGGAGATGAATGCTCCTGACAACTGGGTTCAGCAAGCACTTGGCATTACAGATGATAGCGCAGAATTATATTATCAGGATACGATGAAGGGCGGCGACAATCTAGGGCAGCCGGAAATCGTGAAGGTTCTGTCCGAGCAAGCACTGGGTTCAGCTGAATGGTTACGTGACGATGTAAAAGTGGAGTTCTTATCCGATCACCTCTTCCAGTTCGGCGGGCATTCCCGCAAGCGTGCGCTGATTCCAGTCGGTCATACAGGAGTGGAAATGATTACGAAGCTCAAGACCAAGGCCGAAGAACTTGGAGTTACGATCAAGACGAACATGAAAGCTGAGAAACTGCTAACAGATGAGAGCGGTAAAGTAGTTGGAGTTGATGCAAGGTCAAATGGTCAAAAGGTGACCTTCCATACGAACAAAGGCGTTATCATGGCAACCGGTGGATTTGGCTCTAATATTGAGATGCGTATGAAATATAAACCTGAGTTGGATGAGAGCTATATGTCTACAGACACGCCAGGGACGACGGGTGACGGAATTATTATGGCTCAAGCAATAAATGCAGACATTACGAATATGGAGAATATTCAAACCTATCCGATCTGTGACCCTGTTACAGGTGTAATCTCTCTTGTGGCCGATTCGCGGTTTGACGGTGCGATCCTGATTAACCAAGGGGGAACACGGTTTGTAGAGGAATTGGAACGACGCGATGTCATATCTAAGGCCATTCTCGCACAAGAAGGCCGTTACGCTTACCAATTCTGGAATCAGGAAATCGCCGATATCGGTAAGACGATCGAAGTGCACCAAGATGAGTATGATCAATTAGTTAAAGAGGGAATGCTCTATAAGGCAGACACGATTGAAGATGCTGCTAATTTCTTCAAGATAGATGTTAAGACTTTGAAAGAGACTGTAAGCAAAGTCAACGAGTATGCGAAGACAGGCAAGGATCTTGATTACAACCATCGTGGCGGTTTGGTATCACTGGAAAAAGGCCCGTATTATATTCAAAAAGCGGT
>DJUJ01000099.1:26224-43555 GCA_002438345.1 Paenibacillus sp. UBA6285 | reverse complement strand
CTTATAAAAGTCGAGCCAAGTGTTGGAGCACTCCTTTTTGTTTCATACTTTGTACGAATCCATCAAAAAATGAGTGTAAGATCTAACTTGATGGAGGGATTACCATGGCACGAAAACACAAGGGTTAGGGATCAAAACATTTCCTAACCCTGGCCGACCAAACATAAATGTGTACTCAAGTGGAGCCTGCCAAGTCAAGTAGGCGTCCGAATAAACTCTTAAAGAAATGAAAAGCTTCGAATTCGAGGCTTTTTTTTTATTGAAGTTATAGCAGTTTCTCCTAATTGTTATTGATAGTGTTGTAGCCAATTTATTATGACGGATTGTCAAGCCCAGTGCGACAGGGCATCCATGAATGATTCGTGAGCGGTCTTCCAACCTAAACATTTTCTAGGTCGGTTGATAATGAGATTGATTGATGTTGCCAGTTCATTATCAGTCACCTCTGCGAAGTCTTGACCCTTAGGAAAAAACTCTCGAAGCAGGCCATTTCCGTTCTCGTTAGAACCACGTTGCCAGGATGAGTAAGGGTCAGCAAAATAGTCATCGATGTTGTAAAGTGCCCTGAGGATACTGAGAAGCGGCAACACCAAAGGCAATTTCCATAGAATGTGCTGACCGGTCAGGCATTTTAATGGCTGTATACAGTCGTGTCTTTCGCTCAATCAAGGTCGCAACACATGCCTTGCTCTTCCCACGACTCGAGACAACGGTATCGAGCTCCCAGTGTCCAAATGTCTCGCGGGACCGGATTTCCTTAGGGCGCTGTTTAATAGATTTACCCACGAGAAAGCGTCCTCGTGTTTCTAGCGGTTTACGACGCTTCCCTTTGTGACGAAGCATGCTTATCTCTGCACGGGCCAAGCGTCCATCGTAGATCCAGCGGTAGATTGTTTTGAAAGAGACGATCGCGTTTCCAGCCGCTCTGTAGTGCTGTGAGATTTGTTCAGGAGACCATGTCTGTTGGAGCCTTTCCTCGACTTCCTTGGCTAGTTCAGTTGTCCATTTTCCATTGAAATGATTGTTGTCTCTATAATGCTTTGTGCGACATAATTTGTAAACGCCATTTGACCAACCCATGATATTGGAGTCAAAAATTTCACAATGTGTTTATTTTCTAATAGTAGAAATAATGTTGTTAGGTAAAACAAAGTGGTAGGGAGTGATCCTAAGGCCGTAACTGAATCTACTTTGATATTCCCGCTTTGAGAAGCGTCCCAAATCCATAGTGAGAAACCAAGGAACAAAAGAAATGATACAATTTGAATCCATCTAATTGGTTTAGACAATTCTTGTATGTGTGTCAGCCAACCAGATTGTGCGGTTAAAAAACCAGCTAAGAACATGATAAAGATTTGTATAGCGTCAATGCTCCAACATATTACATTAAATTAATGCCAACATTACAGGATCCTTAAATATGATAAAATGTTCCAACTCCAATTGAATTAGAATCAGTTTTTCATGATAAATATAAATAAATTTAGTGTGTGAATTAGGGGCGGAATATCAAAGTTCCTATAAAGGAGGAAGAAACAATGTCAGCATATACTCAACCAATCTTTGTGGCAGCGATCTGTTTTGTTGTTTTAGCATTTGCTGAAGACGTTTCTTTTGTGTAGAGATAATTCTAGTATTTTGACACTTTATTTTAATGGAAATAAAATAATGTTGAAATAATATTTCAGAAATGTTATCCTTCATTTAGAAAGCGATTTCATAAATGGAAAAGGATGATGATGAAAATCATGTTAGAGCATTTGACAACAGAGACTCGCAATAAGAAGACAATGAACTTGGATGAATTAACACCTCTTGAACTTCTGGAAGTGATGAATGAAGAAGATCAAAAGGTCGCACAAGCTGTTAAACAAGAAATTCCGCAAATTGCCAAAGCAGTAGAAGCGATTACTATGGCGATCAAACAAGGTGGACGCTTAATTTACATGGGGGCTGGAACGAGTGGACGTATCGGCTTGCTAGATGCTGTTGAATGTCCACCAACATTTGGGACAGCACCTGAAGAGGTAGTTGGGCTAATTGCTGGTGGAGAGAGAGCGTTTATTAAAGCGGTCGAAGGTGCAGAGGACAATGAACAATTAGGGGTACAAGATTTACAAGATATTAAGCTAACATCCAAAGATGTTGTCGTAGGAATTGCCGCTAGCGGACGCACGCCATATGTGATCGGTGGATTAGAATATGCTAATTCTATTGGAACGCCTACTGTAGCCGTGAGTTGCAACAAAGATTCAGCGATTGGTAAAGTTGCCAAGATTGCAATTGAAGTCGTAAACGGACCGGAAGTGTTAACAGGGTCAACACGTTTAAAAGCTGGGAGCTCTCAAAAATTAATTTGCAATATGCTTTCAACAGCTTCGATGATTGGTACGGGGAAAGTATATGGAAATTTAATGGTAGATGTGCAGTTAACCAATGAAAAACTTGTAGAACGTGCTAAACGTATTGTTATGGATGCGACAGATTGTGACGCTGAAACAGCAGAAGACTATTTAAAACAAGCAGATCATAAACCGAAAATTGCAATTGTGATGATTCTTGCTGGGCTTTCTAAAGAAGAAGCTGTACAACGTTTGGAAGAATCACAAGGTTTTGTACGTCAAGCGATAAAATAATACGAAAGTAAAAAGGAGGCATAAACATGAGTAAATATCATGATTTAGCAGTCAAAATATTAGAGGCTGTCGGTGGCAGTTCAAATGTATCCTCATATACCCATTGCATGACTCGTCTTCGTGTGACTGTTGTTGATCGCAGTCGAATCGCTGAAGCGGAATTGAAGAAGATTGATGGGGTTCTAGGTGTAGTGGATGATGAAACGTATCAAATCATTCTCGGACCAGGGGTCGTGACCAAAGTAGCTGAAGAATTTGGTAAAGTGTTAGAAGGAAGTGTCTCAGAGGGTAAAAGTTCAGCTTCGGCTGAACAATTACAAGCCAAAGGCGCACAAATGAAAGCGCAATTAAAAAAGAAAAATGATACACCGTTCAAAAACTTTTTGCGAAAAATAGGAAGTATATTCATACCTCTAATTCCTGCATTCGTTGGAGCTGGTTTAATTGCGGGTATTGGCTCGATTCTAGCTAACAATATTACAGCTGGCAACTTAGACGCCACAACTTGGCAGCAATATGTAACGATATTAAATGTTATTAAAAATGCAATTTTTAGTTACTTAGTTATTTATGTCGGTATTAATGCAGCTAAGGAATTTGGAGCTACACCTGCTCTTGGTGGAGTGATCGGTGGGGTAACGCTTTTAACAGGTGTTACAGCTGACCTACCCATTCATAATATATTTACGGGTGCACCTTTAACGCCAGGGCAAGGAGGGGTTATTGGCGTACTAATCGCAGTATGGATTTTATCTATCGTTGAAAGATATTTGCGTAAAGTTATTCCTGATGCCGTTGATATTATCGTTACGCCTACAATAGCCTTACTGGTCGTGGGGCTGATTACGATATTTTTCATCATGCCATTCGCTGGATTTATTTCTGGTAGCTTAATCGGAGCGATTAACTGGACGTTAGAAGTTGGTGGTGCATTCTCAGGTTTTGTATTAGGAACAGCGTTTTTACCACTGGTTATGTTAGGACTGCATCAGGTATTGACGCCGATTCACATTGAGATGATCAATAGTTCAGGTATGACGCTATTACTTCCGATGCTTGCTATGGCTGGTGCGGGTCAAGTAGGGGCATCCATTGCATTATGGATTCGTTGCAAGAAGAATAAATCATTAACGAACATGATTAAAGGTGCTCTTCCAGTTGGTATTCTGGGAATCGGCGAGCCATTGATTTATGGGGTTACCTTACCGCTAGGTCGTCCATTTATTACAGCTTGTATTGGTGGAGGTATTGGTGGTGCGGTCATTGGTTTATTTGGTAACGTAGGAGCAATTGCCATTGGACCATCTGGAGTCGCATTAATTCCATTGATTGCAAATGGATTATGGTTGAAATATGTAATTGGGTTAATTGCAGCTTATGCTGGTGGATTTATAGCCACATATTTGTTTGGTACACCAAAAGAGGCTATGGCAGAGCAGGAATAACTGAATAGAAATACTGAGGTGATTACATTGTTGGGGATTTCAATTTTTGTAGCGGACCGGACGTTAGAAGAAAACATGAATTATATGAAAGAAATGAAGGAAGCAGGCTGTACAGAAATATTTACATCCCTTCATATGCCAGAAGATGATATTGAACTACTGAAGGAGAAATTGCTGGAAATTACAAACGCTGCCAAACAATTAGAAATGGACTTGATGGCAGATATTTCTGGGAAAGCATTGAAGGAATTTTCTTTTCCCTTTTTATTGCAATCAGGTGTGACAGGTTTGCGGATGGATTTTGGATTTAGCGCCCATGAAATTGCTGCCTACTCGCAAAAAATGAAAATCGCCTTAAACGCTAGTACATTAACAGCAGAATTCTTAACTACATTAAAGGATCATCATATTTGTCTTGCGAACATTGAAGCTTGGCATAATTATTATCCCCGCCCGGAAACAGGTCTTGATAAAGAAGCGTTTATTGAGAAGAACAAATGGCTGAAGTCTGAAGGAATTACGACAATGGCCTTTATTCCTGGAGATGGGCTAAAGAGAAAACCATTATTTGAAAGTTTGCCTACATTAGAGAAGCATCGGAATCAATCTTCTTTTCTAGCTTACTTGGAATTAGAGAAGGATTGTGCCGTGGACAAAATTTTTGTTNNGGTCTCAGCATCAATTCAAAAGGTATGAAGAGGGAATTATTCCTTTGCGAGTAACCAAGGAACTGCCTTATGCATTATGGGATATTGTTCATCAGAATCGCCTTGACGCTGCTCGGGATGTGGTTCGCTCAGAAACTGCACGAACAGATGATAACCGTTTTATATNNATGAACAAAAATATTGCGCCTATGCATACGACCAAGCGACCTAAAGGAACGATTACTGTCGATAATTATTTGTATGGCCGCTATGAACATGAGTTACAGATCTCGTTAACGGATCTCCCGGCACATGAAGGTGTTAATGTCATTGGTCATGTTATAGAGGAAGACATTCCTCTGTTGGACTATGTTAGAAAAGGCGGAAGTCGTTTTTCCTTCATATCTGCAACTTAATGATTACTCCCTACTATTTTGTTACAATAAGATAAATAGATAAAGCAGAGGAGATAAGGACTTGGTAGTAGGGAGTATGATTTCTCAGATTGAACTGGTATTAAATGAGCTGCCAGAATCAGAAAAAAAAGTTGCTGAGTACATTCTTGCAAATGCTAAAGATGTGCTGCATATGACCATACATGAGTTAGCGACGAAATCGGAGGCGAGTAGCGCGGCGGTTGTTCGTTTTTGCAGGTCGCTAGGGATCGAAGGTTTTCCCGCTCTGAAAATCCGATTGTCGGCGGAAGTAGAAAACACGCAGCATGTTGGCTACTTTGATGTTGAAGCGAATGAAACGGTGAATTCTATCATTGAAAAAATTNNTCAAATACAATACTGACCTTTCAGAATACGGCCAGTCAACTGGACCCACAATCTATTGAGCAGGCAGTGAGCATGCTGCAGCAGGCAGAAGTTATTTATGTTTATGGGATAGGTGCCTCGTTTATTATTGCAGAAGATGCCGCTCAAAAATGGCTTCGGCTTGGCAAAAATGTATATGCTATTTCAGATCGTCATTTATTAGCAGCGGCCATGGCTACGAAATCAGAAAACGCCGTCTTCTGGGGGATTTCGTATAGCGGTGAGACGAGAGAGGTTATTCAATTAATAAAACGAGCTAAGGAGCAGGGGATAAAAACAATCAGCCTCACTCGTCCTGGAAATAACAAGCTTTCTCAGCTTGCTGATGTTTCTTTATTTACATCACGTGCACCGGAAGCGACGCTTCGTAGTGCGGCAACAAGCTCTAGATTTGCTCAATTATTTGTGCTCGATATTGTCTTTAGCGCATATGCTTCTGCTCAGCATGATTTTACTGTGGAGCAGCTAGCGAAGACAAGACAAATGATTGAAGTCCTTTATGATTGATGTTGTGATGAGCGTACTTGTTGAATGGAGGAGATTTTCTGGAAGCTAAAGTAATAACACTACCCCCTTTTCATGTTGTAGGTTACAAAATTGAAGCAGATATTAAAGAGTTTGAGTCTGGTCTTGGCAAGAACATTTATCATTCACTATTTGAAAGAAAAGACGAAATTCAAAACAAGAAAAATGAGAATATAATTTTAATGCAGATTTATCCTATGAAGCCCGATTTTAATCCTCAGGTGGATAGGTTTACACATATTCTTTGTTATGAAGTAAGTAAACAAGGCGATGTTCCATTAGATATGATAAGTCATGCTGTCACTGAAAGTAAGTATGTTACTTACACACATAAGGGACTTGAATCGGAACTTAGTCGTTCGTATGACTATGTATATGGCCAATGGATTAGAGAAACTGGAAATGAACCAAAGGATTATGATTTTGAAATTTGGGATGAAAGATATAAACCAGAATGTCGAGACAATGAGATTGATTTGTTTGTAGCATTGAAATAAGCATAAACAAGAAATTATAAACTTTTTTGTTTATTTCCCCCAAAACCAACCTAAATCCCTAGGTTGGTTTCTTCGTCGTCCCCTCACATAAGTCTACATTCCCCATCTTACTTTTAGACAAAAAAACATTTTTGCAGTCAAAGACATGACCCATAAAAACGCATACATTTAAATAGAACACTAGATGATTATGGGGAGTGTAATGTCGATGATAAATAGAAAGATAATGTTTATGAGTCCATTCCAAGTGGAGACGATTGAAGAGGAGTATGTACCTAAGACTTTAGGTGACCAAGAGGTACTTGTAAAATTGATTTATTCGCTAATTAGTCCNNGTCCGGGAACGGAGATGGCGATGTTATCTGGCAAAGAGGATTGGGCGAAGCTCCCACTGTGTCCAGGCTATTCAAGCGTCAGCCGGATCGTAGAATGTGGCAAAGGGGTACAGGATTATCAAGCGGGCGATGTGGTTTTTCATTACGGAAATCATTGTGAATATCAAGTTGTTGAGGCTAGTGATATTTTCATTCGAGTGCCAGATGCGTTAGACTTGAAGTGGAAACCGTTCACTCGGATAGCTACGGTAGCTTTTACATCGATACGTGTGTCGGATATCGAACTGGGAGACAAAGTAAGTGTGACAGGTCTTGGCTTGGTGGGCAATCTTGCTGCTCAATTGGCGCGTTTGCAGGGGGCAACGGTAATTGGCATGGATTTGTCTAAGGAACGGCTGCGGACTGCACGTCAATGCGGTGTGGATTACACCTTAGATAGCAGCGAAAGCTCATGAAAGAGCAGATTATGACGTTGACAAATGGCAAAGGTGTCTCCAGTCATATTGAGGCAACAGGCGTCTCCAAGGTTGGAGTTGAAAGTCTTCAATACATCGGCTCACAGGGGGAAATCATCTTTTTAGGTAGTCCACGTGGGGAATTCAATACAGATATTACGGATGTACTTAATTACTGCCATCTGTATAACCGGGGATGTATTACATTTAAAGGAGCGCATGAATGGCGTTATCCAACAGAGCCTAATTCGTTTGTTAAATATTCCTTGGTTCGCAATTCTGGCATTGTATTCGAGCTTATGCAACAACAGAAGCTGCACATCGAGCCTTTGATTAGCCATGTCATCAAGCCGGAGCAGGCTAGCGAAGCGTATGAGGGATTAAGAACCAACAAAGATCAGTACAATGACGAACTGTTAGATTGGTCATAAGGGGGAGAACGACGATGATAAGAGGATTAACAACAGCAGGTTTGGGTGAGATGGGTTCTAATGAAGAATATATCAGACTTGCGAGCCAATTCGGCTTTCAGTCGATAGACGCAAATCCATTGGAGTTGGTGCAGCAGTATGGCAAGGATGGGGCTGTCCAATTACTGGCGAGTCATGGCATCATGCTAGGATCATTTGGTTTAGAGGTAGATTGGCGCACGACAGAGGAAAGCTTCAGAGCGGGTTTGCAATCGCTTACCCAGATGGCTGAGGCCGCTGCCTCATTAAATTGCACCACTTGCTGTACATATATTTTACCTTCGACAGATCTTCCGGTAGGACCTTTCATGATTGCAGCCACAAGACGTTTAAGACTATGTGCAGAAATATTAGGTGCTTATGGAATTAGATTTGCTTTAGAGTTCGTAGGCCCTCATCACTTACGTACACAATGGGCGAATCCAATGATCTGGACGATGCAAGATACGTTGGACTGGATGGAAACGATTCAAGTGAGGAACATCGGATTGTTGCTGGATTCTTACCATTGGCATACGAATGGATTAACGAGTGAGGATCTGCTGAAATTACAGCCACATCAAATCGCGTATGTCCATATCAATGATGCTAAACCTCTACCGATAGAGGAATTGCTAGATTCCGATCGATTGTATCCAGGAGAAGGATCTATTGATCTTACAGGATTCCTGGGAAGCTTGAAAAAGATCGGGTATACCGGTGTGATCGCCCAAGAAATTCTAGCACCAGCCTCCGGGCAAAGTTCATCTGAATTATTTGCTCGTTCCAAAGCAGGTTTCGATAAAGTATTCTCATCACTGGAAATCTAAACACATCGAATCCACATTGGAAGGAGAATTAAGGATGAATCCGTTCAAAGGTAGAATCTGCACACACCATCACTTGGGGGCAAAATCATATCAAGGCGTTGGAGGAAGTCTCCATACTGGGTTATACAGGGATTGAACCGTGGGCGTCTTTTGCGCTTCAATTTGAAGAAAATCCAGAACAATTACAAGCAATCTTGGTTGGGTATGGGCTAGAGATGACAGCGTTGTATGGAGGGACTCCTGGGGGACAGCATCAAAGATTCGGTAATCCCGCAGACCGTTCAAGTATCATTGAATACAATGTGCGTTTAGCTAAAATTATTGCGAAATGTGGAGCAGATATCCTTGTGCTAGGGCAAGGTGATACTCGGGATCAACCCTCAACATTGGAAGAATTGAAGGTTGCTGCCGCAACGATAAATGAAGTGGCTAAAAGAACCTATGCGTTAGGAGTGAAGTCTTGTGTTCATCCGCATTTGTGGACGGAATGGCAAGACGAAAATGAAATTGGGATTTTGATGAGACTGACAGATCCGAAGGTTGATTATCTTGCGCCTGATTCACATCTTCCATATTTTTGTGAGCTAGGTAAAGGATCTGTTGATCTACATCGAACCATTGAAGCACTGAATGAGATTAATTAATACATTTCTTGTCTCATTTATATTACTAAATCATGTGGTGTGGTTTATAACCGAGGCGGTAAATAGACTCGGCGGCATAGATGTGCTGCTGGAATCAGGCTATTGCCAAAAGATAAAGAATCTGATATATTGAAATCAACTCATACGTATGAGTTATGGATGAGCTCAGCCATTATGATATGAAAGCGCTAAATCACTGTAAGCAGCAGGCGTGTGCAGATGTGTTCTGTGATCTGATTTCTTTTCCGTGGTTGCGTTTAAGGAGGCAATATGCTAAACAAACACGATAGTGTTCCGCTATATGTTCAACTGCAGAACCTGATCCGAAGTGATATCATCAGCGGGAAGTACAAGGA
Source organism: Paenibacillus sp. UBA6285 (assembly GCA_002438345.1). Classification (GTDB taxonomy): domain Bacteria; phylum Bacillota; class Bacilli; order Paenibacillales; family Paenibacillaceae; genus Paenibacillus_AQ. Next base: position 33,915 of record DJUJ01000099.1, on the reverse strand, counting down.
AGGAGAGACGATTCCTTCCGAGACAGAAATGATGAAGCTGTATGAGGTCACGCGGACCACGATCCGNNTCCGCAAAGCGATTGACGGCCTTGTGGACGAAGCGCTTCTGGTAAAGAGGCACGGTAAGGGCACGATCGTGTGCCTGCGGGAAATGAAGCATAACATCTGGAACTTTAGCGGCTTTACGGAATATGCGCGGAAGAAGAATGAGATTCCCGTTTCGCGTGTCCTGAAGAAGGAGATCGTTAACCTGGACGGGGTATCTTTTATGAATCTGGTGCGGCTTCGCGGAACCCGCAGGGAGACGACCATCAAGTGGTTGACCCTGGACACGTCCTATGTTCCCTTGAACCTTTTTCCGGGCATTGAACAATATGACTTCTCCGAGCATTCCCTGTATCAGATCATGAATCAACGTTACAGTATTTATCCGCAGAACGCCTCACTCGGTATACATCCTATTAACAGCAGCAAGCGGACCAGGCAGTTGTTCGAATATGAGGGGGATTTCCCGCTGATCATGGCCAAAGGCAGTGTGCTGGATGAGAAGGGAACCGAGGTAGAAAAGGTAGAAGTCATTTATGGCCCGAACGTGGAGTTTAAAGTTGTGACGCAAATCTAACGCCGAGTGATCTCGGCTTCATTTCAAAGACAACTCATACGTACAACCGTATGTGTAATATCATTTGGATTGAATTGAAAGACAACAAAAGGAAAAAGAGTAACAAAGGGAAAGTCTGGATTCATAGAACTACCGCATTTAAATAGATAGGAGAGAGATAATCATGAAAAATAGAATTCTTGGCGCATTATACGGAATGGCCATTGGCGATGCCATGGGGATGCCTTCGGAGCTGTGGGGCAGAAACAAGGTGAAGGCGTACTTTGGAACAATTACGGATTTTCTTGACGGTCCTAAGGAAAATGATGTGGCGTGCAACTTTACCCGCGGTCAATTTACGGATGACACCTCACAGGCGCTTCTGATTCTTGATGCACTGATTGAAAGCGATTTCGTCCCGGATACGACTGTGATTGGACGGCACCTCCTGGAATGGGCCGACAGACTGAATGCTTTTGACAACAACATTCTTGGGCCAAGCTCCAAAGCCGCCCTGCTGGCGCTGAAGGAAGGCAAGGATGCTGCCGAGTTCACTTCCAAGGCGGAAACGAACGGTGCCGCGATGCGTATCGCTCCTGTTGGCGGATTATTCCTCCCCGAAGAGCATCAGAAGCTGTCCAAATTTGTGTTCGACATTAGTAAAGTGACGCATTCCACGGACGTGGCTGTGGGGGGAGCTTCAATGGTTGCCGCAGCAGTCGGAGCTGCCATTGCCGACAAGTCCTGGGAGGATATTATGGCGGATTCCGTCTCGGCTTATCAGGAAGCGAAGAATTACGGCGCGGAGACTTACAGTGCCTCTCTTCCAGCCCGGCTGAAGATCGCATTGGAATACGCTGATCAATATGAAGGTCAAGACGAGAAATTTTTGCAGGTCATCTACGATGTCATCGGTAGCGGTGTCATCACGAGTGAATCCGTCCCGGCGGCGCTCGCCATTGCTTATTATGCCAAGGAACCGCAGCGGTGTAGCCTGTTGTGTGCGAATCTGGGCGGTGACACAGATACCATCGGAGCGATGGCGACCGCTATCTGCGGCGCCAAAACGGGAGCAGAGGCCATTGATCCTGCCTGGAGAGCATTGATTGACGAAGCCAACAGTGTGGATCTGGCCCACTATGCCAATCACATTCTTGCGTTCAGAGCACAGCATTAACTCACTGAAGCTTAATTTAAGGGGGAAGAAGAAAATGTCCAATTCGAATTCGAATTCTGAACTGTTTATCTCGCATGCAGAAAGAACCGGAAGTCCCAAGGAATTGTTCTTTATCTGGTTTGCCGGTAATATCGGCATTCTGGGTGTCGTATACGGGGCACTTATTGTCAGCTATCATCTAAGCTTTATTCAGTCGCTGCTGGTGGCTGCAGCAGGCGCATTGTCTTTTGCGCTTGTGGGTTATCTAAGTCTGTCAGGCCTCAAGTCGGGGGGGACAACCTTTGTGTTGTCCAGAGCCGTCTTTGGTGTCAAGGGTAACTACATTCCCAACCTGCTCGGCTGGCTCAGTCTAATAGGCTGGCTAGCAGTGAACGTTATTACAGGAACACTGACTCTAATGTCTCTGTTTGGACTGTTTGGTATGGGGCAATCGGCAGTACTTACGGTTATTAGCCTGGCGTTGTTTGTACTGTTGATTCTGACTTCGAATCTGTTTGGGCAAAATGTTCTTGTCAAGGTACAAACTTTCTTCACCTATGTTTTTGGAGCATTAACCTTCCTGATCCTGGTGATTCTCATTCCCCAAACGGATTGGACGGCATTGTTTCGTATGAGCAACGGCGACTGGCTGAATGGATTTTTGCCGGCGCTCTCCATCATCATTGCGGGAACGGGCATCAGCTGGTCCATTGCCGCCGCTGACTACAGCGCTTACCAGAATCCGACCAATTCCGGCAAAAAGGTATTCTCCAGTGTGACGCTCGGTGCCTTCATTCCCCTGTTCTTCATGATGGGCGTGGGGATTCTGCTCAGCACTTCGGTGCCGGATCTGGTCTCCGCTTCCAACCCGATTCAGGCCATTGGCAATGCGCTACCGAAATGGATGACTGTAATCTACTTCATCACAGCAGTTGGCGGTCTGATTCCGCAGTGCGGCATCAGCCTGAAATCGGACCGTGTTAGCATGGAAACCTTGAATATCAAGGTCAGCGATAAAGTGGCGATCTCTATTCACGCCCTGATCATGATTCTGATTCCGGTCTATGTACTGTTTATTTCGGAGGATTTCCTCATGAATTTCCAGTTGTTCCTCGGTATCCTCGGCATCGGCCTGGCGGCCTGGGCGGCGACCTTTATGTTCGACTATGTGCTACTGCGCAGCAAGACGGCTATGACGCAGGATTGTTGGAGTATACTACAGGCAAAGCTTTTAATTACAATGGTGTGACTAGCTGGATTATCGGTGTAATTGTAGGCTTCCTGTTCACCAACTCTTCGTTCTTCAGCGGCCCGTTCGCGACAGGAATCTTTAAGGATAACAGTCTCGGTGTGCTGCTTGCTTTCGCGGCGAGTGCGGTGGCAACGATTATATTGAGTCAGTTGAACGGCAAGTCCAAGCAAGGAGGGGTATCACATGAATGAATATTTACTTGAGCGTACAAAATCAGACAAAAGCCGTAAAATTCTCGTTATAGGCGCGGCCGTGGTCGATGTCATCATCCAGCTTGACAAGCTGCCGAAAACGGCCGAGGATGTTATGGCAGAGCACAAAGAAACCGTTGTGGGCGGCTGCGCCTACAACGTATCTAATATTCTGAACCAGTTGCATGTCAACTACAACCTGTTTGCTCCGGTGGGAAAAGGAAGCTATGGCGATATCGTCAAAGCCCAGCTGCAAAAAGACGGCGTTCCTGTGCTGCTGGAGGACGCTTCCGGCGACAACGGCTGGAATCTGTCGATCGTGGAGCGTGACGGAGAGCGGACTTTCATTACCATTCCCGGGATTGAAATACGATGGGATGCCAGCTGGTTCGAAACATTGGATCTCGAAAGCTATGACTATATCTACGTCAGCGGCTACGAACTGGAAGGAACGTCGGGTCCCGTCATCCTGGACGCACTAAGCCGCCGGAAATCGACCGGGAAGATTGTTTTTGATCCGGGTCCGCGTGGAGAATTTCTGGAGACGTCGATCTTGGAGAGAATCTTCAGCATGGGTACGATCGTACATGCCAACGAGTCCGAGATCAAGGCGATAATGCGGGAAAATGATGCAAAGGAAGCAGCCGCCAATCTGGTCCGGCGGACGGGCGAGGCTGTTATTGTCACCTTGGGCGGCGAAGGAACCCTATACTGCTCACCGGATGAAAAGGGTTTCGCCGAGACGAAGCCGGTGAAGGTCGTCGACACGATTGGTGCAGGTGATGCGCACACGGGCGCTTTTATCGCAGGACTGGCCAGAGGGTATTCTCTGCAACAGGCCTGTGAGCTGGGGAATGTCATTGCCGGCATAGTGGTGCAGCAACAGGGCGGAAAGCTACAATTATAAAACAGATTGCGGCGTTCAGCTGGTGAGATAGAGGGCGGTAATTAGAAGGGAACCTTGAGGTACTAATGGGCGCCGGGGTTCCCTTTGTTCTATTATATGTGCATCTTTCCGTTAATCGGAACCTCTATATGAAACTTAAGAATTCGAAAAATCTTTTTTCAGGTGGAACTTTTATTATGTGTCCACAAACTTTATCTATTGGGTATAGCTAACATAATTAATTTTCACGTACCTGTCATTAATGAGATCGCGTGAATTAAGTTCTATAGAAACTTCTGCCGGAGTGTTGGTGGAAGTTTTTTTTAATTATAAGAAAGAATAAATTTCACGATATACTTTATCCTTATAATTCTCGCAAAGGACGCCAAAGGCGTTTATACTTGTCTGTAAGCAAACTTTTTCTCCATGTGATAGTATTTCACTAAAATACGAGATGACTATTTAGAGTATCCAATGCTAGTGAGAGGGGAGAAGTCGTGTCGATTCGGATAAAATTACTGTTATCTTATACGGGAATGTTAGTTGTTAGTTTACTTATGATCGTAATGACGGCAGCATTATTTACAATCGCTTCTACAGGAGATGTTCACAGTCTTCGGGATTTTTATAAAGTGCACTATCAATTAAATCCGTTGTCGGAGCAAGAAGAATCTATTTTTTTAGAATTAAAGTATTTAGCCAAACATGACCCGGATGAATTACAGAACAAGGATTTGTTACTAGAATATGATTTTATGCTAAAGACAGAGAAAGCGGGACTATTTGTAAGGCGATTGAATGACCCTGTTTTTGAATCGCGACCTTCAATCAACCTGAATTAAAGGATGCTTTGCCTCCTTACGATCTGAATAACTATCAGATTCGTAACACGTTTAATATCAAAGAAAGATTTTATAGATATGCCAAATTTGACTTTAAATATTCGGATGGGGCGAAAGGCAGTGTTTTCGTCATCAAAGAACATAGTCCTTTTGCGGAACTCACACGGAGGCTGTTACCGATCTTTTTGTTGATATTGATTGGCGTTCTTGTGGTTGCGAATGTGTTATTAAGCCACTGAACAAGTTAAGGGATTCCGCAGAACGAATTCAAGAGGGAGACCTTCAATTTGATCTTAACCTGCAATCCAAAGACTGCAAATCTCTGGTGCGGAAGCTGTCAGCGGAACATCCATTAATGTAACTTTGNNAAGACCCTGGGGATGAATTGTTTTCGGGTCGTAGTGTACAACTAACCGATCGAAACGGAGACAAATTGGTTGCAACGTATAAATTCTCCAGTCGTAAAGGTGCCGTAGGCATATTTGATATTACGAATAACGGTAAATTGGCTGAAGGTACAGCGTATACTGTAACACCACTGGGCGCATGGGTAACTTCCCAAGCAACATTTACTTCGAAATAAGGAGAATCTACATGAAAGGTGTTGGTTGCCATGCGCTTTCTCGTGTTGACACTCATCCTCTTTATTACAGGATGTCAGACAAATGATTTCAAGGTGTTAAACAACCAAGGGCAGCAATCAACTCAGGAGGTGAACAATGAAATGGATAAGTTGAACCAAGCACTGTTAGCTGCTACTCGTCAAGGAGATAAGGATCTTATAACAAAACTATTAGCAGATGGTGCAGATATTGATGCTACAGACAATGAGGGTAGAACGCCGGCTATGATCGCTGTACACACGAATCAACTGGATATATTCAAATTATTGCTTGAAAAAGGTGCCAACATCAATATTCGCGACAACCGCTCAGATAATCCTCTTCTCTATGCAGGAGCTGAAGGTATGCTTGATTTTGTGAGGGTATCTGTTGCTGCAGGCGCCGATACATCTATTCTGAATAGGTTTGGGGGAACCGCGCTTATTCCTGCTGCTGACCGTGGTCATGTGGACATTGTGGAAGAACTTCTTACAAGTTCTGACGTCAATATTGATCATGTCAATAATCTTGGTTGGACTGCATTACTTGAAGCTATCATACTGGGCGATGGAGGCAAAGAACATCAGGTTATAGTTCAACTGTTAATTCATCATGGTGCTGATATTCATCTTGCAGATTCTAATGGAATTAGTCCCTTACAGCATGCACAAAATAGGGGTTATCAAGAAATGGTAGAAATGTTAATGAATAAGAGTAGTGAGTCATTGTAATTTAAAAAATGGAAACTCCGCTCAATTTGGAGTTTCCTTTTTTTGTCCTTTGAAACTCGGATTACTTACGTTCAAAGACCTCATATTATAGTATAATCAGACTATAATGTTCAATAGTGGAAGATGGGAATATAGCACTATTAAATTTGTCGGAGAATGAGGCGTTCATGAGAACTTCGGAGAATAAGATTAAGTTAAGTCATATGTCATACATAGTAGTATTTATCGGACTGTTGCTTGTTGTGCGATGGGGCTGGCATAATCATTTTTCGTTGTCCAATCCGCCTACTGTGAAGCAAGGCGTGTTAGATTTACGTGGGGTGGACATTGAATCACTAAGCTCGTTTCCGCTGGATGGTGAATGGGAATTCTATCCTGAGCAATGGGTGAATGCTACCAATATCGACAACGCTACGAAGGGGCAGAGGCTTCAGGTACCGGGTAACTGGACTGCTAAATTTAATCCAGCAGATCAAGAGCAGGCATATGGATACGGAACTTATCATTTGCGTATTCTGCTGAATCAACCCTTGTCTGAGCCGCTTAGCTTTTGGTTTCAATCGGTCTATACTGCTTCTGAAGTGGAGATTAATGGAAGAGTTCTCTCACGATTCGGGAAGTTATCTGAAGAGAAGGAAGGCCATGTTTCTGTCGCGAAGTCATTCCTGATCAGTTATGCCCCGACAGATCAGAACCAAATGGATCTGTTTGTTCGAGCGTCAAATTACGGGTCTCCGTTAAAAGGAGGCATTGTTAGGTCTGTAGAGTTTGGCATTCAACATGAGGTAGATACAATCTACTGGAATTCCATTGGCTTACAGCTTATCGTCGTGGTAATTCTTCTGCTTCACGGGTTGTATTTGCTGATCATCTATTTGATGGATGTGCGAAAAACAGAGTTGATTATTTTCTTTCTGATGTTGGTCACAGCGGCTATGACCGTTGGTGTTAAGCACAATGGATTGTTATTCCGGTTTCTTCAGGTCGATTTTGGATGGACGTTGAAGCTAAAAGCTCTTTCATTTATAGGCTTCTGTTTGTTCCTATTCCTGATGGGCAGAGAGCTCTTGGGTAATCAGCGTAATGGTAAGGCTTTTTATAGCTACATCCTCATAGTCTTAGGTTACACCCTATATATTGTAGTGGGCCCAGAAGAGAACGTTTTATATTCGATTGAAAAAGGGTTCTATAAGATCTTGTACTATGTTCCATTATTTTGGACGGCGTATTATTTTGCGAAAATGGTGTTCTTACGGGCTGAGGGCGCTCTATTTTTGTTATGTTCAGTGCTAGCTGTAATAAATAATATGTTGTGGGGGTCTGTCTATTACGCAGGAACCTCACAATTTATGTTTTATCCGGTAGATATGATTGCAGCTCTTGTCACTTTTTCCGCCTATTGGTTTAGAAGATATTTTCATCAATCACAT
>DJUJ01000099.1:25682-26188 GCA_002438345.1 Paenibacillus sp. UBA6285 | reverse complement strand
GAGGCCAACAAATTAAAGGATCGTTTTCTGGCGAATACGTCACATGAACTACGCACTCCACTGCATGGGATTATGAATATTGCCCAGAGCGTGTTAACGAGAAAAAAACATGTGCTGGATGAAGAGAGTCAACGTGACATGGAACTGTTAATTATGGTCAGTCGGCGGATGTCGCTCATGCTGAATGATTTGCTTGATGTGGTGAGATTGCAGGATAAACAGATTGTGATGAACATAAAAGCGGTGCAAGTAAGGTCACTGGCTGAGGGGGTGCTGGATATGTTACGCTTCCTGACCGGTGGGACGAAGGTGGAGCTTAGCATGCATATTAATGAGGATCTGCCTCGTGTGTACGCTGATGGGGAGCGATTGGTTCAAATTCTGATTAATCTAGTTCATAATGCGCTTAAGTACACCGAAGAGGGAAGTGTTGAACTCTCAACTGAACAAGTGGGCGAGTATGTATGGATACATGTGACGGATACAGGATTAGGTATGGATGAGGA
>DJUJ01000099.1:386-25601 GCA_002438345.1 Paenibacillus sp. UBA6285 | reverse complement strand
ATGGCGAAGGCGGTATCGGTCTGGGACTTAGTATTTGTAAGGAGTTGATCGAACTGCACGACAGTGAATTATTGCTGCAATCGCAGCCAGGCCAGGGAAGTAAGTTCAGCTTTAAATTACCTGTAGTAAATGAGAGTGTTCAAGCATTCATTCCTGATGCTCAATTAGAAAAAGATACGGAAACATTGTCACCTTTCAGCGCATGGATCACTGCTGAGACATCTACTATGGTGGCTGCCACTTATTCCACGAAGGAAGTAGAGCCACTCTCAAAGCTGGATACAGACTCTGATTTTATTCGTGTTCTGGCGGTTGACGATGATTCGGTCAATCTAAAAGTTTTGCAAAATATTTTGTCAGAAGGAACCTATCAGATAGTTACTACGACTTCTGCAAGTGAAGCGCTGGATAAGTTAAACCATGATCGATTTGATCTAATCATCGCTGATGTGATGATGCCAGGTATGTCTGGTTATGAACTGACAAGATTGATTCGTGAGCGGTTTACGATGTTTGAACTGCCTATTATTCTACTGACTGCTCGCAGTGAGCGGGAAGATATCTATGCAGGCTTCTTAGCTGGAGCAAATGATTATGTTACCAAGCCGGTAGATGCAATGGAATTGAAGTATCGCGCCTTGTCTCTTTCATCTATGAAGCGAGCGGTCAATGATCGGTTGAGGATGGAGGGTGCTTATCTACAAGCGCAGATCCATCCACACTTTCTCTTCAATACACTGAATTCGATCATGTCCTTAAGTGATTTTGACACTGCCAAAATGAGAGAACTATCAGATGCGTTCACAACTTATCTGCGCATTAGTTTTGACTTTTTAAATGCAGGCAAGCTCGTTACTCTATCACAGGAGCTTGAACTGGTTGAAAATTACGTATATATCCAGCAGCAGCGTTTTGAGGAGAGGCTCAATGTGGAATGGGAAGTAGATGCGAATCTTGAAATGTTGATTCCTCCGCTTACGCTTCAACCACTAGTTGAGAATGCCGTTCGACATGGCGTTTTAAGTCGGGCTAAAGGTGGAACACTGCGTATTCACATTGAGACACGTGCGGATGCTGTCCATTTTAACGTTGCAGACACAGGGATGGGAATGGACAAAGCTCAAGTCAGCGAGCTGTTAAATCCAAAAGGCCATAAGAATCAAGGCATAGGGCTGCTTAATACGGATAGAAGATTGACACAATTATATGGACGTGGCTTGCAAATTCAAAGTATTCCTGGCGTGGGAACTACGGTGTCTTTTATCATTCCTGATTAGGAATGACTGTGTAAAGCAAGTTTAGTGGATTGAATCAGATAGTGATCATGGGGTAACTCCTTGGATTTATCCCTTATTTTGGTTTTTATAATATTCAATTGGTAATATTTTTAGAAAGATATGTAATTATTTCACTGTTGTTCTATTAGTAATTGTAAAAACAGAATCTGACTGCCATTATTACAAAGAAAGGAAAATTTGTCATCTAAGATATTAATATGTAGCGTTTCAAAAGCTTCTGTGTCAGGCGCAAGGGATTGAAATCTTTTCATTTTAACTTTGGAGGTAATGATTATGAACCATTCCATCATTGTACCAGTAAATCATTATTACTACATCCTGCCCCTTTTTACAGAGTCCCTAATGAGGACAGTCGAACCTTTCACAAAAATTATTTTCATCAATGATGGTTCTGTCTTAAGTGTTCAAGAGGATCTGGAGAATTTGCAGCGAGCAAGGTCTACTACAGTAAAGATTGAGATTATACGTCTTGAAGATAAAGTTCAAATTTATCAATAGGAAGGAGGCAACGGCTATTTTAAAGGTAAAAGTAGGACGGTATGTTAAAAAATCATTGACGATAGGAGAACAAGAATGACTATAAACTTATTTGTTAATGAAACAAGAAAACAACTACGCTGGATGAATCGCCCCAAACACTGGGAGTTTATAGCTTTAGATGCACTGACAATAATTGCTCCTCCTAAATCAGATTTCTTTCAAGATCCGTCAGGCAAACATATCGCTAGCTCAGCGCCATTCTTATCTATACCTGCTGGAGATTCCTTTGAATTGACAACTAGAGTACGTGTCGATATGCGTCATATATATGATTCAGGTTGCCTCATGCTTATGATGGACGATCGGAACTGGGCTAAGCTATGCTTTGAATTTAATGGACAGCACCCAATAATCGTGTCTGTGGTGACAAGAGAGGGGGTGTCAGATGATTGTTACTCCGTACAAGTTACTGTAGACAAGCCTTATTTGCGCATAACCAAGCAAAATAATTGTGTTACCTTCTCCTATTCGGAGGACGGGGCTAATTGGATGCTTATTCGTTATTTTGGAATGAATGAATGTGCTGAATACGTAGCGGGTGTTGTCGCGCAATCTCCACAGGGTGAAGGCTGCACTGTGGAATTCGACTATTTGAATTTGTCGGAATTAAAGCAAGAAAGCCGCTTCTAACTTAATGATAGTGGACTCCATAAAAAACAAGCCGAAGCGATTGCACGCCCCGGCTTGTTTCTATTATTGTTAAAGCTTATTTCGTGGATACAGATTTGTACCAATCGTTAACTTCTTTGGTGATTTGGTCACCGCCATTAGATTTCCAATTAGCAACAAATTGGTCAAAGGCATCTACAGGCAGTTTACCGTAAATAATTTTGTTGAAAGTTTCCATTTCGGACTGACGAAGCAGGTTCCATTTGGAAACCATCGTTGGTGTCGCAGCACCAGTAAAGTAGTTTTGTTTGCGAATGTCTAATTGCGACATAACAACTTTTCCTGCCGCCCAGTTTTCTGGTTTACGGAATTGTGCCATTTGTTTTTCATAAGGTGTTTCAGGTTTCTCACCATCAGCAAGTTTAACCAAAGTCTTCATAAACAGATCAGGAATACGGGCCGGACCTGTTAAGAATGGGAATTCATTGGAGAAGTCTTTAATCTTGTCTTTATCACTGGTAGGTTTTCCATCAATCATGTCCCAATCGTAACCTTTAGCAAAGCCATATTCATATTGACTACCTGCAGCAGGGTTTGCTAAGTTATCAAGCAAGTAATTGTAGTATAAGAAAATCGCTTCAGGATGCTTAGCATCCTTGTTTATCATGATACTAGCGTTCACACCGGAATTCTGCCATTTAGTTCCAACCAAGCCATCTGGTCCTGCAGGAACTGGATAACCTTTAATCTTAGCTCCAGGTACATTCTTTATAAGATCGGGAGCAGGCCAGTCTGGAACCCAGTTTGCGCCTGGCAGAATACCAGCTGCACCTTTCGTCCAGCTCTCAGCTGATTTACCCTCATCCCAAAGTGCGGAGTCCGCGTGAATATAACCTTTGTCCATCCATTCACTAAGCTTCGCGAGTGCTTGCTTAGCACCTGGATTAACTGAACCATATTCTAGATTTCCGTCTTTGTCTTTGTTCCACTGTTCCTCAATCGTACCGTATGCCCCGAATAACCAGTCGAGTTGGCCCATCCAGGTGTTTGTATTATTTTTCAAAGAAATTGCAAGTGGGTACACATCTTTAGGTGCTAAGCCATCAGGGTTTTCGTTCTTGAATTTGTCCATGATGTTATCAAGATCGGCGATGGTCTTAGGAGCCTGAAGATTCAGCTTTTCCATCCAATCTTCACGCAACCACAGAAGCGTATCATCATTGTCGGTATATTCAAGGATCGGCATATTATATTTCTTACCGTCTTTAGTGAATGGGTACCAGAGTTCTGGATGTGCTGCAACGTGGTCTTTCAGAATCTTATTGGCATACTTATCAAACAATTCATCGATGGCAATGAACTGACCGGAATCAATTAGCTGATTGGTCAATACTGCGTTAGTTGGTACAAAAACGAAATCAGGCAGTTTCTCGCCAGAAGCAATAGCTAGCTGAAGCTTTTGTCTGTATTGATCATCGTTTGCAGGATACCAAGTATCTTTATGCTTCATGCCGAGTGTTTCAAGCATCCAGCGATCGTGAACGTTGTTTTCTTTGGTATCACCTTGAACATACTTCTTAGGCATCAATACGGAACTGAACTCAATCGGTGGATCGTATTTGCCTTTTGCGAAAGCAGCATCTGCTTCGGATTGAGTATTTTCAGTTGTATTGCCTTTCTTAGCGTTCTCATTAGACGTGCCGCTACTGCCACATGCTGTGAGAGTGATAAGTGCTGTGACCGTGAGTAGCGACCACATTTTCTTAAACTTGATCATTCTTCAATTCCCCCTACTGTGTATAATCTTTACAAGTGTAACTTTAACAACTTGTCGGGGATGTCATCTATATGAGATTTTTAGTTTCGATAGGACTCTATCATGCTATTTATTTTGTGTCTCTATATTCCTGCGGCGTTACCCCAAACTGCCGTTTGAATACTTTGATAAAATAAGCAGGATCCATATAGCCAATCTCCATGCTGATTTCATAGACTTTTTTAGAGGTGGTCTTCAGCTTATGACAGGCACGATCCATCCGTAAACGTGAGATATAATCGCTAATTCCTTCACCCGTTTCAATCTTATAAATTTTTGATAAATGCGTCGGATGGAGATTTACATGGTCAGCCAGAACACGTAATGATACATCATCATGTAGGTTCTTATCCGTATAATCTTGAATTTTCTTTACATACTCTGAACGTATGTCTTTGATTTCGTTGGACGTTCCTTCTTTTAGATTGGCTAGAACACTTAGCGACCATTTTCTTAGTTTACTAATGCTGGTAAAAGCATCCCCACTCTGCAACGCTTCGATATCGGTCCCCATTAAGTTTGCCAGCGTATGACCATTGCGATGTGCGAGATTCGTGAAGGAGGCCGTAATTAAAAAGCCAGCCTCCATGCAATGCTCCCAGGATTCAGACCATTTCTCATCCAGTTCTGCACAGACGGCAAGTAATTTCTCTTCAGCCGCATCCCAATGTCCACTCTCTAGTAGATGAATCAAAGTGGGAGGAGTATAAAGAGCATCCAAGGGCCCGTGCGCTGAAGGAAGTTCCAAGTCACTGACCCGCATAATGAATTCTCGCTCATCTCCGACAATTTGGCGGAAAGAGGATGAGGCTTGACGGAAACGATTCGATAGCTGCTCAGGAAACTTGAACCATTCCGTGATTACAATGGATAGTGAACCTTTCAAGAATTGCTTAACTTTATACTGAAGTTGTAAAGAGAGCTTTTCTAATATGGATTCTTTTCCGAGGTCGGTTCCTTTTTCTTTAAGCTGAAGCAGAAACACAAGATAACCATGTTCCTCCTTAACGCCCCAGACCTCCATAAATTCACCCATAATCTCTTCAGCCATATTAATGATTGCATATTCAATCAAGGTTTGATCGGTTTGATCAGTATTATCGAATTCTCCAAATTCTTCTTCCATTCGTACAAGCATCAAAGCGCATTCTCCGGAATGGAAGGGCAGATTGTAGCTCGCAAGCTTCCGTTCCCATTCGCCGGTTTGAAATCGATGACCTTGTAAGGCATCAAGCAGCAATCGCCCCCGCAAAACTGGAAGATTCTCCCGGAGGGTGAATTGGGTTCGCTTAAGAGAACTTATGAGCTCCCATTCTGCGTTCAATTGATTGATCGCATTTTTGACTGCTCCGAGCAATTCATCATCAGTTGGCGGTTTAAGTAAATAATCCACGGTCTTGTTCTGGAGTGCTTTTTTGGCATAATCGAATTCTGAATGTCCGGATAATATAATACATTTTATTTTTTTATTGTGTTTTCTTATCCGCTCTATCAATTCGATTCCTGTCATTTCTGGCATTTGAATATCTGAAATTACAATATCAATGGGATGCGTATCAATAATTTGTAACGCTTCACGTGCTGAATAAGCTTTATGCACATGTTCGATTCCTAGTGTATGCCAGGGTTTAGTCATGGAAAGATTATCTACCCAGTGTGCTTCATCGTCTACTATGATCATCTGCATGTTGTTAGTCTCCTTGATGGTTCTTTAATTTATAACTTTCATCCTCAGATGGGATTTCCCAGATAATCTCTGTTCGGAATCCACCGAGAGGGGATGGCTTGAATGTCAGACTTGAATGATTGCCAAACAGATGAATGATCCGCTGATTCGTATTCCAAAGACCACAACCCATTTCCTCCTGCAAAGGCTGCTGCATTTTACGATTTAATGCTTCTAGCTGATCCGGATTCAAGCCGGGACCATCGTCATCAATATAAATTTTGCAGAAACCGTTTGACTTCTCACCAGTAATTTTGATCTCACCTGAAGAATAAGACTTCGCTACTCCGTGAATTACAGAATTCTCCACCATCGGTTGAAGCATTAGGCGTGGCACAGACTGGCTAAGCATATCCTCAGGAATATCAATATGATATTCAATTCTGCCATTGCGCAGTTTCTGGATATCCAAATAGTTGACCAAGAGCTTGATTTCTTCATCCAAAGAAGCCGTCTCCCGTTCCATTCGGGTGGTATAACGATAGTAGGCACTTAAATTATAAGCCATAGAGACGACAGCGTCCTCATCTTTCATTTGGGCCATATTGATAATATAACCAAGACAGTTATAGAGAAAATGTGGATTGATTTGAGCTTGAAGCTGCTTCAGGGTAGCTTCTCGAGCTCGGATCTTTTCATTAAATACATTTTCTATCAGGTCTTGAATTTGATGGGACATGTCATTAAAACGACGGAACAGAAACGAAAACTCATTTTTCTCATTGCTATGAAGCCGCACGGAATAGTCTCCCTGCTCTACGTGCCGTAAGCCACTAATTAGCTTTTTGATGGGAGATTGAACGTTTCTATATAGTAAAATCGAAGAGAAAATTCCCACTCCTAACAGCAGAATCATAGAGATATAGAATAAATCTCGACTGAGAGAAATCGGTTTGAGAATTTGATAAAGAGGGACAACATCTATTAAATGCCAATCCAAAGAGGATGACTTCACAGAGCTGACCAAATAGTTCTTTCCATCCAGTT
Organism: Paenibacillus sp. UBA6285; assembly: GCA_002438345.1. Lineage (GTDB taxonomy): Bacteria > Bacillota > Bacilli > Paenibacillales > Paenibacillaceae > Paenibacillus_AQ. The sequence continues at coordinate 18,625 of DJUJ01000099.1, read as the reverse complement.
TCACTACATCCTGGGTTGTATTTTCCGGAGAGTGGTTATCTAGATAACGAATTAGTTCATCTGATAGCTGCTTGTCCGCGCTGCGGTTCAGGATCGGTTTATCCCCTTTGTGATAGAAGAACGGATTGCCTTGCCCACCTGCTTTATACGAATCTAGCATGTTCTGAATGTTCTTATAACTGAAACTGGCTTCAATGACTAAGCTACTTCCCGTTAAAGTCCCCGGCTGAGCTAAGGAATCCGTAAAGAACCAGTAAAAGGATTTTAGATCGCCTTGAGATTCCACACTATGATCACCATACGTCCATTTTCCACTCATATTTGCTTTTAAATAATCCTCATCATACCCAGCAGGTCTGTCGTAATTGGCGATGACATCTTTATTCTGCTGTGAATGAACGGCGTATCTGGTAGGCCAAATATCTGTAACCCCAGTCTGAAGCACCATCTTTTCCTGAATAATATACCTTGTCTGCATCTGATCATATCGATCATCCCACATATTTAATCCGTTGAATGCCCTGACGTTGGGATCTCTTGAAAGAATAAGGGTGAAATCCATCATCTGATTAATTCGCGAATCAATCTGATTGGATAGAAAAGTGAGTTGTTTCGTATTGGACGTCTGCAACTCTTTGCTTACAACCTCGAAGGTGACTTTATTTGAAAAGGTATACATGATAATGATGGGAATGAACAAGATTATGATCAAGCTGTTTATTTTGGCAAACAGACTAAATCGAGATTGTAAGTTTCCTCTAAGTTTTGTAAAGCGCTTCCATAAATTCATAAATGCCCCTCCAAATGATGTCCTAATAAAACCCTATCTAGCCCTAACAATGTTATATAGTCAAACCTAAGAAACGCCTGATACTATTTATAGCAGAGATCCCCATCACACACAAAATATTTTTTTTGGGAATAGGAGAGAGCTATGGAGGCTAAGTTGGAGGTTAACTCGATACAGCAGGCGAGCCTAGAAAGTCAGCCGAGTAAAAAAAGAAAAAAAGGCTTTAATCAACCATGGAGTCTCCATTTAATGGTGTTGCCGGCGGCAATTATGGTTTTTATTTTTTCTTATATTCCGATGTCCGGAATTCTTATGGCATTTCAAGACTATAAACCTGCACTAGGTTTTTTTGATTCCGAGTGGGTCGGACTTAAGCATTTTAGGTACATGTGGGAGAATGATTATTTCCTGCAAATCACATGGAATACGTTGTTTTTTGCATGCTCCAAGATTGTTTTGAATTTGATTATTCCGTTCATCTTCGCCTTGTTGCTTAATGAGGTACGGAATATGGGCCTTAAAAGAAGCATTCAAACACTCGTTTATCTTCCGCACTTTCTGTCTTGGGTTACACTTTCAGGGATTCTCATTGATATCCTTGCTCAGACAGGTATTGTCAATCAATTCCTCACATCTGTATTCGGCATCAAGCCGATTTTCTTTCTAGGGGATGGCAACTGGTTCAGGTTCACTATCATTGCTAGTGATGTCTGGAAAGAGTTTGGTTTCAATACGATCATCTTTCTAGCGGCACTTTCGGGTATAAATCCATCGCTCTATGAAGCAGCTGAAGTGGATGGAGCGGGGCGCTGGAAACAAACGATGTATATTACAATTCCTGCGTTGATTCCAATCGCTATTGTTATCGCAACCTTGGCACTAGGTAATGTGCTCAACGCAAACTTCGACCAGATCTTTAACTTGTACAGTCCATTGGTCTATCAACAGGGAGATATCATAGATACCTTCGTGTACAGAGAAGGTCTTCTCAGCGGACAGTTCAGTTTCGCAACCGCAGTTAATCTATTCAAATCGGTAATCAGCTTGGTCTTAATCGTTGTCTCTTACCGGCTAGCTTATAGATTTGCAGGGTACAGAATTTTCTAGAAAGGATGACAACTGATGTACCATAAAACAATTCCATATCGAATATTCAGTATAATCAATAATGTGTGCCTGACTATCCTTTCCGTGCTCTGCTTGCTACCTTTGTATCACTTACTCATGGTATCTCTAAGCTCTTCCGCACCTGCTAATGCTGGATTAGTCACATTCTGGCCGATTGNNTTCCTTACCTCTTTGTGGGTGTCTGTACAGCGGACAATACTCGGAACTGCACTTGCACTAGTAGTAAATACGGTTGCAGCTTATGCGCTATCTAAGGAAACACGAGTCTTTCGTGCACGCAACGTCTATCTTTGGTATTTTGTCGTTACCATGCTGTTCAGCGGTGGTTTGATTCCGAGTTATATCCTAGTTCTGAAGCTTGGACTAATGAATTCATTGATGGCGCTTATTCTTCCTGGATTAGTTGCTGTATTTAACATCATTTTGCTTCTGAATTTCTTCCGTTCCGTACCTAAGGATCTTGAGGAAGCAGCTTTTATTGATGGAGCAGGGCACTTTCAGACCTTTATAAAAATATATTTACCGGTCTCCGTACCTGTTATCGCGACAATTTCTCTATTCCTTATGGTAGGACACTGGAACGCTTACTTTGACGGTATCATCTATATTAGAGATGCAGACAAGCTTCCGCTAGCGACGTTTATGCAGACAATTATCGTTCAGGCAGATATGTCTAAGCTTGATCCGACAGCTGTTGCTAATTTGTCTCAACGAACCATTCGGGCCTCGCAGATTTTCATAAGCGCATTGCCAATTCTATTGGTTTATCCTTTCTTGCAACGTTACTTTGTAACTGGGATTGTGGTTGGCGCTGTAAAAGAATAATCTCTTTTAGTAAAAGAGTTTGAAAAAGGAGCTACGGTTCTAGTCCATGACTAGGCTATGTGGCTCCTTTTTCGTTGTAATGAATTGCATGACTAATTGGATATTTATTGAAATTATTAAAATGATTCAGAAAATTTTCATGTGACGAACATGCTAACATAGGCTATAATGAGGTCTAAAAAAGAAAACGGGGCATAAGAATGAATCAATTTAAAGGTGGGAAAAATCTTATCTCGGAGAAGAACGAGCGTTTCTCTTCCGCCGGCTTTATTTTCGCAGCCATCGGTAGCTCAGTAGGATTAGGTAATATGTGGAAATTTCCTTATATTACAGGAGAAAATGGAGGAGCGGCGTTCTTCCTTCTCTTCATTGTATGTTTGTTGTTGATTGGTTTACCCGTTCTGTTGGCAGAGCTGGCTATTGGCCGGAGCGGACGTGGAAGCGCGGCCACCGCGTTTATACGATCCGGAGGCGGGAAGGGCTGGTTGGCAGTTGGATTTCTGCAAGTCCTTGCACCGTTTCTAATTCTTTCCTTTTATATTATTGTTGCAGGGTGGACGCTGAACTACGCGATGATTGCATTCAATGGACAACTGTTCAGTTCTAGTAATTATGCAGGTGAATTCAACACCTTTATCTCAGGATATATGCCGATTGTTTGGCAGGGGATAGCCATCCTTATTACGGCGGGTATAGTCATCCTTGGAGTATCGGGCGGAATTGAGAAATTTAATAAAGTATTAATTCCTGGCCTCGTCGTCCTTCTTATTGTGTTAATGATTCGCGCTGTAACCTTACCGGGTGCAAACGAAGGAGTAGCCTTTTTCCTCAAACCGGACTTTTCAGTGCTGACGGCTGAATCTGCGCTAGTCGCATTGGGACATGCCTTCTTTTCATTGTCGCTCGGAATGGGGATTCTCCTGACTTACGGATCATATGTTGATAAAAAACAATCACTGGGTACCGCTGCATTTGCAATCGGTGCAGGAGATTTGTTATATGCTTTTATCGCAGGGCTGATTATTTTTCCGACGACATTCTCATTTGGCATTGCTCCCGACCAAGGTCCTTCTCTGATTTTTATCGCTTTGCCTGCGGCTTTCTCGGCTATGCCTTTCGGTGCGTTCTTCGGTGGTCTGTTCTTTATCTTGCTGGCAATCGCCGCTTTAACCTCTGCCGTATCCCTTCTTGAAGTGCCTGTATCCTTCGCGATGGAGCGCTTTAATTGGAGCCGGAAACGTTCAGTTTGGATTTTGTCTCTAGTATGTTTCCTACTCAGTATTCCTTCGGCGATGTCACTGGGAATGTTCCCTGAGCTAACATTTGGCGGCAAAGCGCTATTCGATTGGATGCGNNACCGGTCTGCTGGTTACTATCTTTGCCGGTTATTTCTGGAAAGGTGCAGCGGAAGCGGCTGGACTTTCGGCACGATGGTTCCGGGTTTGGTTGTTTATGCTCCGGTATGTTGCGCCGATTCTGGTGTTCCTGGTGTTGCTCCATACCTCGGGAATTCTTTCCTTTTAATTCTAAAAAAAGTCTAACAAATAACCAAAAAAACTTACAACCCCTTGTGGTTGTGAGTTTTTTTGGTTATATGGGTGAGCGTATATTTCTTTCAAGGGGCTGTAATAAAGAGGGGGTTGGAATCAATTGGGTTATAGTCCATACTTTCTGAATGGCGGCGCATATTATGTCATAGGAAGCAAAAAGGGGGGGATAATCAATGAGTTGTGGAGTTGGAGGAAGATTCACTTCTACTGGAGAAATATTGGTTCTTTATATTTTATTGGTAATTGTATTATCTGCTTGTTTCTTTGTATAATAGCAAGGCTAATTAGAAAGAACAATAGTCATTGTTCCAAGACTATTGTTCTTTCTTCGCAAATGTTGATGGGCAAGTCAACACTTTATTTAGTTCCAATAAATAGAATAAATCCGATGTATTGATGATAACTGTCCATTATTCTGTTGTACTTACCTATTACTTCCCAGATGGTGTGGTCAAGAAAGGAATCAACATCCATTTGTTGATAATGGTCTGGATGCTCTATAAGATCCTCATTTGACTTAGGAAACAAGAAGGGACCATCTATCTGTGAATGATAGAATCCTATTGTATTTACTAATGCTGACCAATCACTAAGGTCCCATAACTTTTCAACATGATAAAATGTAGTAATCTCTTGAATGATTTCTGTAGACATAGGTTTATATTGGATCATTTCTCTGTCAAAAAGTTTGCCTCCAGTCCGCAAAACCCTATAATATTCCGAAAATGCCTTATCTGTATCAGTGAATATGGATACAGACTCAACAAGAATCACATCAAATGATTCGTTAGGAAAAGGAAGCGAACTTGCGTCTCCTACTAAGAATTGAATTGAAGCATTCTCTTTTTCAGCCCGCATTTTTGCTTTTGAGATCATATCTGGGTGAATATCTATACCTATTACATCATGACCCTGCGCAGCTAAATAACAAGATGTCCTGCCTGTGCCACAACCAACTTCAAGTATTCGGGAGGCAATTGGTAGAGGATATTGTTCGAATTGCTTTAAAGTTGCAGTAAACCCTCCAGGATGAGCATTCCCAATACCTAATTTAGCTAGCATATCCAAATATTTCATGAGTTTAGATTCCTTTCACTGTGGGTTTTATTTTTATAATATGAAAGAAAACTAACTTTGTACCTCAGAAGAAATATTACTGACTTAAGGACATACATGAAAAAAGGATTTTTTTGGATTTGACACTCTGAGGCTAGGCTACCATGTGGTAGCTTTTTTTGAAAACTAAAATCCCTCCTATAGCTGGGCATCAATCATCTGAACGAATTGCTCAGCGGCAACGGACAGCTTTCTGTCTCGTCGTACTGCAAAGCCTATACTGCGAGGTAGAAGTGGATCGTCCAAGCGCAGTTCATAAAGTTTTCCACTGTGAAGATCCTCTTGCACGAAAGAACGGCTAATAAAAGCTGCCCCATACCCTAACCTAGCGAATTCTGCCAGCAGTTCTATGCTCCCCAATTCGATATCTGGTATCACCGATAAGCCCTTAGCCGCAAACCATTGCTCGACAAATACTCTTGTGCTGCTCCCTTGAGAAAATAGGATTAAAGGTAACTCCGACACTTCTTTCATAGCTAGCGAACGACTCGCTATTTCTTGATAGGCTTCTCCTACTACAAAACAATCCTCCAACATAGCCAACGTTTGAATATTTAGCAGCGGGTCGTGGAGGGGCATATGTACAAAGGCACAGTCGATCTCACCATTCTTTAAACGCTCAGTGATCTCTGGCGTTTTTCCATGTGAAAGACGAATTCGTATCCCTGGGTATGCGCTATGAAAGGTGTTCAATTGCGGTAATAAATGATGCTTGATCAGATAATCACTGGCCCCGATTCGTATTTCTCCCTCATTTAGTTGCTTCAAGTTCTCAAGATGCTTCTGTGCATAATCCAGCATGGAAAAGGATTGTTCTACATATTCGAACAGCGCTCGCCCTTCTTCTGTAAGCTCTACACCTTTGGACAGCCTGTGAAACAGCTTCAGTCCCAAGGCTTCTTCCATCTGTTTAATGGCATAACTCACAGAGGGTTGTGTAATATGCAGTTCCCCTGCAGCTTTTGTTAAATTTCGATGACGTGCCGTTTTCCAGAAAATACGATACCATTCCAAGTTGAACATGTGGTATAGATCACCTCTATATCATTATAGTGAAAATCCGATTTCATTTATTTCATTTCATTCATTATAATCAGGCTAGAGGAATAATTCAAAGGGGTGGATGAAATGGAATCCAATCAACCGGACTTAGAAGCACGTTCTCCATGGTCAACGAATAGCGATAAACAGGTAGTAAAGGTTAGTCCAGCGAAAGCGGTAATCAATGGGACGATAACCATATCAGGGAGCAAAAGTCTGACGAATAGAGCCTTGATAATCGCTGCTTTAGCTGAAGGACGTTCAGAAATAAAGGGAATATTAAGAAGTGATGACTCTTACTGGTGTATTGATTCGTTAAAGAAACTGGGGATTCCCGTTGTGATAGAGGAAGAGACGGCAGTTGTCGAGGGGTGTGGAGGTAATTGGCCGAATCCTGCTGGGGAGCTATATGTAGGAGCGGCAGGTACGGTTGCGAGATTCTTACCCGCTGCGCTCGCGGCAGGGATAGGCACTTGGACAATGAATGGAAGTAAACGGCTATGTGAGCGCCCACTGGCTCCATTACTCGACGCATTAACGACCCTTGGTGCACAGTTTGAGTATACACAAGCCGAAAGCAGTTTACCTTTTACATTAGAGGCAAAAGGTCTGCAAGGAGGAAAGGCGACGCTGCCCGGCTCCACTTCAAGTCAATTTATTAGTGGATTACTACTAGCTGCACCGTATGCCAAAGAATCGGTAACTGTGTATATAGATGGAGAAGTTGTGCAAAAGGACTATGTCGAGATGACCCTTGCCATGATGGCTTCGTTTGGTATAACGACAGAAGTATCTTCGGATGGTCAATCGATAGCAGTTCCTACAGGAAAGTATCAAGGTCACACGATCACTTTAGAGCCTGATGTATCCACATGTTGTTACTTTTGGGCGGTAGCTGCGCTTACGGCAGGTCGTGTACGAATTGAAGGGATTGAAGCTAGCAAAACAAGGCAACCTGACATAGAGTTCTTAGACGTTCTGGAGTTAATGGGCTGTACCGTTCTTCGTGGGGAGAACTATGTAGAAGTGCAAGGTATTCCACAGCTCAAGGGTGGATTCACAGTGAGTATGAAGAAGTGGTCGGACCAAACATTAACTGTAGCTGCAATGGCTATTTTTGCCGATGGACCAATTACTCTTAAGGATGCTGCGCATATCAGACATCATGAATGTGATCGGATATCCGCGATATGTGAGGAAATAAGTAAGCTCGGAATACATGTAGAAGAGTTTGAGGATGGCCTAACAGTATATCCGGGTCAGCCAATCCCCGCTTTGCTAGATTCTCATGACGATCATCGCATGGCTATGGCGCTTTCTTTAATAGGACTGAAGATTGAGAATATTCAGATTACTGACCCTGGCTGCGTCTCCAAGACATGTCCAGACTATTTTGACCGTTTGTCAGCGTTAGGCGTACAGATCCATTACTAAATAAGGAGTGCATATAAAATGGCAGGAAACACATTTGGTGAAGTATTCAAAATTACCACCTTCGGGGAGTCACATGGTGTGTCGGTAGGGGTCATAGTGGATGGTGTAACACCAGGCGTTGAGATTGATGAAGCCTATATTCAGAAACAGATGGATCGGAGAAAGCCGGGCCAATCTTCAGTGACTACACCTCGTAAGGAATATGATGTTGTTCACATACAATCAGGAGTATTTGAGGGGAAAACAACAGGTACACCGCTCTTTGTGGTTCTACAAAACCATGATATGAGGCCAGAAGCGTACAGTGAGATTCAGGACGCTTTTCGGCCGGGCCATGCCGATTTTACTTATTTAGAGAAATACGGTATTCGGGATCATCGCGGTAGCGGACGTGCTTCAGGAAGAGAAACTGCGGCAAGAGTAGCTGGAGGTGCAGTAGCCCGTAAGTTGTTAGAGAGAAGAGGCGTGCAGGTAGTAGCATACACACAAGAAATCGGAGGCATAAAGTGTGAATCCTTCGATGAGGATATCATAGAACAAAATGCTGTCCGTGCCTGTGATCCTATTGCAGCTGACAAAATGATTAAAAAGATTGAGCGGTTAGCCGAGATTGGAGATAGCTGTGGTGGCATTGTGGAATGCCGTATTCGTGGCGTGATTCCGGGTCTTGGAGAGCCGGTTTTTGATAAATTGGATGCAGAACTGGCGAAAGCTATGCTGTCCATTGGCGCTGTTAAAGGGATAGAATTTGGAGCTGGCTTCGAAGCGGCAACGATGCTGGGGAGTGAGCATAATGATGCGAGGAATAGCGATTGTTTTCTTACTAACCATTCTGGAGGAATCATTGGAGGAATTAGCACCGGACAAGAAATCGTATTTCGGATCAGCGTAAAACCGACGTCGTCGATCTCTGTGCCTCAGCAAACGACTACCATCAAAGGGGAAGAGCAAGAGATACGTACCGAAGGTAGACATGATNNTGTAGAGGCTATGGCCTGTTTAGTATTGGAGGATCAGTACAAACCACAAGCTGCTATGCTTGGATAACTCAAGAGTGGTATTAACAATAAAAACAGCGTGCCCGGGCTCTAGTTTCCAGCCCTGGCACCGCTGCTTATTTTTAAAGGTACTTAATCCAATACGGCTATTATTTCAGGGCTTTACCCAGGATTCGTTCAAATCCATTTCCCGAATACATTCAGCCGAGTCGTGCCTGTTGTTGTTAATCATAGGTGTGACCGGGTACACCTGCATTTCATCTGCTGAATAAGGCCGCAGAATCGGATTCAGTGCTTCCAGATCATTCGTCTCCTCATCAAGCCATCGAGTGATATCCTGTGGGGACAAAATCGCTGGCATCCGGCTCTCAAATTCACTAATTAGTGGGTTAGCTTCTGTCATGACCAGAGTGCAGGTGCGAAGAGGTTCCCCGCGCGTATCACGCCAAATTTCGTATAGACCAGCCACTCCGAACATACTGCGATTATTCATGACTACCCGAACTGGATAAGTCTTCTTGCCTTCTTTTTTCCAATAGTAAAATCCATTGCACGGGATAACACAGCGATGCTTGTCCACCATCTTGCGGTAGGTTGGATTCTGATGCACATTTCGGAGATCCGCATTGATCGCATCTTTTCCCCAATAAGGAACGAATCCCCAGCGGAACTCATCTAGAATTCGCTCACCATCCTGTTGCAAAACGACCGGCATATCTTGCGTGGGGCTAATATTATAGCGGTCTTTAAAGTAGTACATCACCCGGTTAATTTCAAAATGCTCCCTAATATCCTGCAGTTCGGCCGCCAGGGAAAAACGTTGACACATGAAACATCAGCCTCCTTTTGTTCCGTAGTGTTTGTTAAAGAAGGTAAATTATTCATGGTTCCCGTGATCATTCATTCACAATTTTATAAGATTTCAGCTGTAGCAAGTACTTACTGAATTGCAGAAAGGTGGTTGGGAGAGGGTATCTTGTACTTACGAAGTTTTGAGATTATGAGGAAAAATGAAACGAACCATAGCAACTATCTGTTTTCTATCTTAGCTATAAAGAATCTGAGCACTCTTGAAATCAACAATCTTGGAGGCAATAGCCCTGCTCATCGGACTTAAGGAGAATGTTCTAGCTGTCCGCACCTTATTAAATAACCATACTGGAGAGGGGGGATTTATCCCTTTCAAGGATTTGCTGGATATGGCTGACGAATATAATCTTTGGAAAATGCGAAATCTTCGCCGGATGATTATTCCTCCATTGGTCAATATGTGTGCATAGATAGTGATGAATGTAATCATAGTATTACTGATATAGCCTCACTGGAGAGGTTCATTTTCTCCACTCGTACATAATGTTTTATTCTACGAACGGGAAAGTATTTCTCACTTTGGAAGTTTAAAAAGATAAATAAAACAGCGATTCTCTGGTTAAAGGAGAATCGCTGTTTTGCGTTTTTGGTTGATAAGTGCTCAAAACAGCGGAGAGAAAGGACTGATTGTGGAAAAGCGTAGCGTTCGCCCGAAAGCTTTCCGCAGGAAAGCTCGCTTCGAAAGCATATGCTGCTCCGGATTTTCACCGCTAAGGGAAAAAATGAAAAATCTGGAGACAACAGCGATTGGAACAACAGTCCGTTCGCGGAGCGTTCACACAAAGTGCCTATGTCTATCCTACTCAAAAATGAAATTGAAGCTATTTCATTTCAAAGTTATTGTTTGTCTTTGGAATCTCTATTGATGACCCGTGTAGGCCGTGTTACCCAGTTTGTACGATTCATCGGTTTTACGGTATCAATTCTGGAATTCGAAAGTTCATTCGAAGGTTCTGTTGTTTCTGTTTCAGTAGAAGTTGTACCCTCTTGTTCCACTGGTTTTTTCCTCGATAGTCCTGTACCGTCATGTTTGCCTCTGTTCCATACTCTTCCCTTACTCATACATACCCTCCATTTCTATACGCTTATTCATAAACCATATCATATTAGGACAAGTTTAGGAAGAAAGACATAAGCACAAATCAAAGGATTATTCAAGTTATATTGGTTACTGGAGATTTCAATTGGGGATAGCTATAATAGTACTGATATTGAAAGGAGAGTACTTATATTATGGCAATCAAGATCATAACAGACAGCGGTTCCGACCTACCCCTTGACTACATGGAGAAGTATAATGTTTCCGTGGTTCATATTCCGGTTCATTTTGGGCATGAGCTAATGCCTGCGGATACGGATACGAAAACTTTTTATGCTAAAATGAGTGAATCCAAGGAGCTGCCTACTACAGCAAGTCCAAGTCCAAACCAATTCCTTGAGACATTTAGGCAAGTAGAGGAAGGTACTGATATTATGGTCATTTGTATGTCCTCTAATATTAGTAGCACTTATCAGACGGCTATGATCGCTATGGAAATGTATCAAGAAGAAGGACACACCAATGCGATAGAGGTTATAGATTCTAAGACCTTCTCAGGAGGATTGTCACTGATTGTGGGCCTCGCGGCGAAGTGGTCACTAACTTGTACGAGTCTGCAGGAACTGAAGGAAAAGGTGCTTCAGCAAGTAGACGAAGTTCGCGCATATTTCACACTGGATACACTTGAGAACGTGATGAAAGGCGGACGTCTAAGTCGGATATCAGGAGCGGTTGCTTCTGTGCTAAATATCAAACTATTGCTCAAAATCAGCGAAGAGGGTACAGTAGAAGTAGTCGAGAAGACCCGGGGGCTTACAAAGGCATTGAACCGTCTGCTTGCACATTTGGATGAGAAGCAGCATGATTACGAGAAAGCTGTTATCGCTATTGTACACAGTAACTGTGAGAAGTTGGCGCTTGAGATAAAAGAACGTATATTACAAAAGCACCCATTCAAAGAAGTTTTACTCTCTAGTATGGGGCCGGTTATGGGAACCTATGCAGGTGAAGGTGGAATCGGAGTAGCTTTTTAAAAATATAAGAATTTATAAGTTTCTCTGATAAATAGTTCTTATATTTCGCGTTTAAACGCTTACCGTCCTTATTTAGGACGCCGAAGGCGTTTATACTTGCCAGATGAAGTTTTTATTTCAGGAAATTTCCGATCGTACATGGGACGAGTTCCCGTGTGCGATTTTTATTTAAAAATAAGAATTTATATGCTTCGCAGCTATAAGATTTAGCTATTCTTTAGATTGGATTTAGGTGGGTTTAATAATCGCGGATTATAGTTAGTTGGGGTGATTACTATGTATACGATTCTGATCGCAGATGATGAAGCAGAAATTGTGGAGTTATTGAGATTATATTTAGAGAAAGAGTACAACATTGTAGAAGCGAACAGTGGTACTGAAGCGTTAATGCAAGTTCAGAACCATAAAATTGATTTAGCGATACTGGATATTATGATGCCTGGTTTAGATGGACTGCAATTATTGAAGAAGATTCGTGAGGTTCATCATTTCCCGGTGTTGTTTTTATCTGCAAAAAGCGAACATTACGACAAAATCTTGGGTCTGGAACTCGGTGCCGACGATTACATTTCTAAACCGTTTAATCCATTAGAAATTGTAGCTCGTGCGGGAGCTTTGCTGCGGCGAGTACATCATTTTGATGCACAAATTGTTGAAGAAAAGGCAGATGAACAGATTGTATTGGGAGAATTAAAGCTGGATCAAAGCCAGTGTCTGCTCTATCGTTCAGGAGAACCCGTCGTCCTTACCTCTACTGAGTACAAAATTCTGGAATTAATGATGAAGCAACCGGGTCGGGTCTTTACACGGAAAAAAATATATGAGGCTGTGTGGGAAGATTTCTATGTGTACGAAGATAATAGTATCATGGTACATATCAGCAATATCCGTGAAAAGATTGAGCAAGACTCCAAAAAGCCGGTTTATTTAAAGACCATTAGAGGGCTGGGATACAAAATTGAAGCACCTATGGAGCAATAGAGATCAACGACCTTTACAATCATCGCTTACTTTGGATTTTATGTTATTTATTTGTATTCTGTTTTTTCTCGTGATTGTTTATTATTTGTTCATTAATCTTGATGTGAGCCATATGTTCGAAAAAAATAAAATCGCTGATCCTGATTTGAAGGTTGAAGCTAGTGCCTATCGAGATAATCTGGAGCATGGGGTAGAAACCAAACGTCTTCTGCGTAGCGGGGGATGGATCGAGGTCTTGGACCAAGACAAGCAGGTCATCGAGATTGTTGGAGAGAAGAAAGACGATGTAAGACAATATACCGATAACCAGCTTTTGAAAAGTCTGGAAAACAGAGAAGATCAGGCTTACTACTACTCGTTGACTACACGCAATAATCAGAATGAATCAGAGTGGCTGCTCCTGAAAATCCCTAGAGAAGCCATCGATATTTCAATTAATAGCGATTCATTAGTTGCATACTTCAACCACTCAATTTCATATTATGTCTTTTTGGGAGTTGGGATGGTTCTCTTGCTTATTATCGTGTACAGTTATTGGGTGGCACGAAGAATCAGGAAACCGCTACGTATCATTACGCTTGGTTTGAAGCAGATGATTGAAGGGAATTATGATACTCGTATCTCACTATATGCAGAGAAAGAATTTTCTCAAATAGGGGAGACTTTTAATTATATGGCGGACGTAATTGAGAAGACGACCAAAGAAAAACGCCAAGCGGAGGAAAGTAAGAAACGCATGATGGTTGATCTTTCTCATGACCTGAAGGCACCCATTACGAGTATACAGGGGTTTGCACAGGCATTGGTTGAAGGTCGTGGTGAGGATGAAGAACGACAGAAAAGATATTTAACCTATATCTATAACAAATCCTCGCAAGTTACCAAGCTGATTCAAAACATGGTGGAGCTGCTTAAAATAGATTCCCCGGATTTTTTGCTGCGTTTGGAGCGTCATGAACTGGGTGAATTTATTCGTGAAATCGTTGCAGACTCCTATGGTGAGATTGAACAAAAGAACTTTATCCTGCAGCTGAATGTTCCTGAACAGGAGGTATTCGCAAGCTTTGATGCGGAGCTACTTTCGAGTGTGGTTCATAATTTGATCTCCAATGCTTTGATCTATAATCCACCAGGGACACAACTGCGTGTGGAGGTTATACCCTCGGAGAGCGAGGTTGTCATTGAAATTGCAGATACTGGAGTGGGCATTCCTGAAGAGCTTTGGTCAACGTTGTTTGATCCGTTTGTTCGTGGAGATAAAGCGCGGTCAACTACAGGAGGGACGGGGCTTGGTTTATCCATTGCTATGAAAAACACAGAGAAAATGGGTGGTACGCTTCATCTTAGTCGCCGAAAAGAGGAACCAACGGTATTCACCATACGTATTCCCAAATAGCGAGATGAAAGACATCCAAAATAGAAGACGGGAGAGAAACATGGCTAAACTGAACACATTCATTCGAATCTGTCTAGCAATCCTTTTGGTGTTAGGCATTGTATTTCTAGGCTCACGTGTCGATTTTATTTTCACACCGATCCTTTCTTTGTTCAATGTTATTATCGTTCCTTTAATGTTAGCAGGATTTTTCTATTATCTACTGCGACCGCTGATCAATACTTTGGAGAGATATAAATTAAATCGCTCTGTTGCGATTATCATCGTATATGTGATCATTTTATTTCTTTTGTTTGCTTTTAGTATTGGAGTATGGCCTTCTCTTCGAACACAATTAGTTAATTTCGTGGATAATATGCCAAATCTGATTGCTGCCATGAACCAGCAGCTATTGAAGCTGGAGGATAGTGGATTCCTAGCTTCTTTTATACCTGAAGATATGAACCTGGCCTCACAATTGACGGAATATTTGAATAAAGGATTTACACTGATTACGAATTACGTAACGGGTCTATTCTCCTTTGTTTCAAATTTCGCCATTATTTTATTTACCTTTCCAATTATGTTGTTCTACATGCTTAAGGAAGGTGGAAAATTTGGACGTAAGATTGTAAGTTTCTTCCCAAAGAAGTATCGTGGAGAAGGGACTACTATGATGAGCGAAATAGACAGCGCGCTTAGTGGATTCATCGTTGGGCGGGTACTTGTAAATCTGGCTCTTGGCGTTCTGATGTATATTGGATTCCTTATTATTGGTCTGCAGTATGCATTGTTGTTGACTGTAATCGCAGTTGTGATGAATTTTGTACCTTTCATTGGTGCAATTTTGTCCAGTATCCCCATTTTTATTATCGGATTCATCCAATCGCCGTCCATTGCAGTGTGGGCCATCATCATTGTTCTCGTAGCTCAGCAAATACAGGATAATCTAATCGCTCCCTACATTTTTGGGAAAAAGCTTGATATTCATCCGCTGACGACGATCATCTTAGTATTGGTTGGTGGAGATGTAGGCGGGATCATTGCGATTTTGCTGATTATTCCGGTGTATATGATTATTAAGATTATATTGATGAAGCTGTACAATTTGTTTGTCAAGAAGCACAGGGCTGAGGAGAGCCTTTAACATCTCTTAACTTATCAAAAATTATGGAGGTATTCATATGAATGAAGGAACGGAGCAAGGATTAGTTCATATCTCAGATGATGTGGTCACATCGATCGTCGGACAAGTGGTTCTGGAAACGCCAGGTATTGCTGGGATGTCAGGTAGTAATATCTCGAGCGACTGGGCTAAACGTCTGAGTGGTAAAAATGTGAAAAAAGGATTGTCTGTAGAAGTGAAAGAAGTAGACGTTGCCATCGATCTACGGGTTATTGTTAATTACGGTTGTGTGATTCAAGAGGTCTGCTATATGTTGCAGAAGAATGTACGAAATGCTGTTGAGAATATGATGGGACTCTCCCTTGTTTCGGTAAATGTGAAAGTTGAGAAAGTGACTCTTCCATTATAAGGATGATTTTCTGAATAGGCACCGTGATATAGGCTTCTGCATAGAATGGAGCAAATCCATTTACGGAGGTCAGAACATCCATGTCGACATATAACACTGGGCAAGAGCAGAATGTGATTTATCAGGCCGATCCTGCTGTGATCCGGCACCTGCACGGTGTCCGTGATTCCTTGCATCAATCCTGCAAGCCATACCTAAATCATATGGTGAATGTACAGACTTTAGATGGCTTAGTGCATGAAGGTACTTTAGCCGGAGTAGATAATAAACACTTGTATTTGAACGTTGCAGTGAATGGGCAAATGCCGCGCGGATATTATAACCCTTACCAACCTCATCATCCGCATCCTGGTCCAGGCCCAGGTCATTACCCAGGACTAGGTCATTACCCAGGATCAGGCCAGGGTCATTACCCAGGTCCTCCTTACAATAATAATGTGATCTTACCGCTTGTTTTATTTGAACTGCTTGCCATTTCATTACTCTAAAGCTTATATTCTATGGAAGTAAGACATGTGCTGGATTCGTGATCGTACGTTGACGCGTCTAGCCATGTTTTTTTTCTGTGTAAATGAAGTTTACTATTGATATAATTGCTGTAAAACCTGGAGGTGTCATATGATTAGATATCCTATTTTGAAAAAGAATGCGACAGTAGGGGTAACCGCACCTTCATCTGGAGTAGGTGCTCAAAATGCGGAGCTAGTAAAGCTGTCTTCTAGTCGCATGGAGTCGAACGGATTCAATGTTATCTGTGGGGATACTGTATGGACGCAAGAGAAGGCTAAATCTGCACCAGCAAGAGTGCGCGCTCAGGAGTTTAATGAGATGATGGACGCTGAGCCTATTGATATCCTAATTCCGCCTTGGGGTGGGGAGTTGTTAATTGAGGTTCTTGAATTTATTGATTTTGATGCCATGNNAAGTGGATCTTAGGCTATTCAGACATTAGCGTGCTTTTGCTTGCAGTCACATTAAGGACAGGTATTGCCACGGCTCATGGGACGAACCTTGTTGATTTAAGGGGAGAATATTCTGATGATACCACAGCTATGTGGCAAGCGGTTCTAGAGACGAAAGCAGGGGGTTCTAACGTCCAGCATTCATCACTTAAATATCAGGGGGAATGGCAGCATGATGTTCCTTCACCTTGTGTGTTCCACTTGACAGAAGATACCCGTTGGAAGACTGTATCATCTGGTCCTGTAACTATGAAAGGGCGTCTACTAGGGGGCTGCATAGATGTAATTAGGCACTTAATTGGCACGCCATTTGGCAATCTAAAGTATTTTCAAGAACAAATGATTAATAATGAACCGATTCTATGGTATTTGGAAAATTGCGAACTGAATACGGTTGATGTACGTAGGTCATTAGTCCAGATGAAGCTGGCAGGATGGTTCGAGAATTGTTCTGGCATTATGTTTGGCAGAAGTCCTGCTAATCGACCTGTAGAGAACTATACGGCCGAAGACATCTACGCAGAGCTTTCCGAGGAGCTCCAGGTACCTATTGTTTATGATATCGATTGTGGTCATATTCCACCGCAAATTACGCTTATTAACGGGGCATATGCTGAAGTTGATGTGACGGACGGTGTAGGAACAGTAAAGCAATTTTTCTATGAATAGGTGTATTCGAAAAAGGGACAACCCACTTGGGCTGTCCCTTTTACTATTATTAGTTCCCTGTATTTACAATCGCGGTGATTTCCTCATCCAGGTCTAGCCTTACATCTTCGCGATATGCGCGAATGCTATATTCGCTAAGCATGTAACGTAGGATCGCCTCGACCATGTTGGACTCAACTAAATATTGACTACGTCCCTGTACCCAAACCTCTGCAGTGTAGCCGGTATCTTCTTCCCAGCTCAGTTCTACCTGAACATCNNACATCTTCAGGGCGAACCGCTTTACGTTCAGCCATGTGTAGACATAGGGCATTGATGATCTCATCCATGCTTAGAACCATTGTTGACATTAGTAACGCCCACCCTGATCTTCTAAGCGACGACGTTCTTTTCTACGACGGAAGAAGGACATCACGAGCATTACGAGTACATAGATGGCAAGCATATTAATGGCGAAGCCTAGAATGTTACCGAAGGCACCCATACCGGCGAACATTCCGCCGAACAGTAAGCCAGCCAAACCACCAATCATCATACCTTTCATTAAGCCGCCACCGCTGAAGAATCCACGTTTCGTATTCGCAGTTGAGCCTGCTGTGGAGCTTTTAGTGCTATCGCTTTTCCTTACATTATCGGTTGTTGATTTTTTTGGAGTTGTTGAGTAGCTACGTGTGCCGGATTTAAATCCGCCACCACCTCGCTTCGCATCCACAAAGTTCGGGGTAGCTACGGCGAAAAATAGAGTAAAGGCCATTACAATCATCATTATGCGTTTCATTGGTTTCATTTAGTACGAAAACCCTCCTGTGAGTATGAATTTGTGTGCATGTCCAGTAATACGCAGCAAGTCCCACGAGGTTTCAATTTTTATCTAAAATATAAGAAAGTATAT
>DJUJ01000099.1:0-368 GCA_002438345.1 Paenibacillus sp. UBA6285 | reverse complement strand
CGCTGAAGGCGTTTATGCTTGTCATAATTTATACTTTTTTATCACAAAAAAAGCGTGGATCAAGGATCCACGCAATCAGCAGTTAGAAGGTTGTTACTTAAATCATTTATACCCGTCAGCGACTAGCTCAAGCGCTCCAGTAGCTGGATCGATGATCATGCCGTGAACAGGTATATTAGGAGGAAGCAATGGATGACGTTTAATCAGATCCACCGTTTGAATTACCCCATGTTCTACGTTGTCAAACCCGCGTAGCCATTTGGTAAGCTTAATCCCGGAGTTCTCCAAGGTATTAAGCACCTCTTCGGACACTCCGCGTTCTTTAATGGAATTGATCATATGTTCTGCGTTGAGGGAAGCCATACCGC
>DJUJ01000198.1 GCA_002438345.1 Paenibacillus sp. UBA6285 | reverse complement strand
TTGCGCTGCATGAATGGCTAAACATTCCTGTTAGGGCTAAGAAATAGACTTTGCCAAAAAAGGAGCGCCTCGGTATGATGGGTTTGTCCACGGGTTCGAAACCCAACACCATCAAGGAGGCGCTCTTATCATGAAGTTTAAACAATCAGAAGCACAAAATCAACGAATTGAACGAATTAGCACTTCTTATCTTGTAGTAGGCATCGATATGGCCAAGGAAACACATGTAGCACAGGTAACGAATAATCGTGGAATCGTGCTGACGAATCGGCATCTATCGTTTAGCAACACCATTGAGGGCTTTGAAAGGCTGCAACGTTGGATGGAAGGCATCCAGCAAAAGCACCGTTTAAGCAGCGTAATCATTGGTATGGAGCCGACAGGGCATTATTGGTGGAACTTGGCCAACTGGCTTACACATAAAGGATTGCAAATCGTCTTAGTCAATCCAGCAACGACCAAGCGCAATAAAGAAAACCGTGACAATTGCCAATCGAAGAGTGACCCAAAAGACGCACTTGTCATTGCAGATGTAGTAAGCCGTGGCTACTACTATGAACATACGAAACAGACCCACGTGTTTCAGCGGTTACGAACCCTGATGAGTGATCGAGAATTTTGGGTTACGAATAGTGTTCGGTTACAAAATCGCATCATTCGTTGGCTGGATATCCGCTTTCCGGAGTACAGTTCGGTTTTTAAGGATTGGACCTGCAAACGTTCGATGGCCACACTGAAGGAGTTTCCTACGCCTCAGGATCTTGCAGGGCGGTCTATACCGGAGATCATTGCGATATGGAGAAAACATTTGCAGCGAGCAGGCGGTTCTTCAGGCACACAAAAGGCGGCTGAGCTCATTGCATATGCTAAGCGGAGTGTAGGAGACGTTACAGCTTTAACTGAAGCAAAGCAAGATTTTGTACGTCTAATCACGGAGTTCGAACGAATTACGGATATGTTAGTAGACATCGAAAAGCAACTCCGCGCATTGCTAGAGGAGATTCCCATGGCCGCCCAGCTCCGTTCCATTAAAGGCCTTGGTCCGATCTTTGTCGCGGCCATCTTAGCAGGTGCAGGTGACCTTAGACAGTATGAACATGGACGTCAGTTACTGCGCAAAGCCGGTCTAAATCTCGCAGAAAGTACATCGGGGAAAAGGAAAGGACAGATCATCATCTCCAAACGAGGAGACTCCAGCCTAAGGAAATATCTATACTTAGCGACCATTCAACTCATCGGAATTAATCCGATCTTTCAAGAATTACATCAGCACAATGTTCAAGTAAAGCACATGAAAAAGCAACAGTCTGTCTTCAAGCTTGTGGGTAAAGTAGCGCGAATTCTGATCGGTATGGTCCATCGAGCAGAAACATTCTCTCCCGAAAAAGCCAGCTATCTCGTTTCACAAGCAGCTTAAGGTATTACCCGTCACGTATATTGATTCGTTCGCGGGATTTTGACAAAGAAAGCACGGAGAACCGAGTTAATGCCCAAAAAGGGCTTAGACCCGTCCGCTAAACGCAATCGGTCTCCACACCTTGGATAAGTATGACGATGGAATGTAAGGGCATAGACCCGTCGAGTCATGGGATGGTAAACACCAGGGCAATTTGTGGAGTTTGCGTGTAGTAGAGTGAAGCGATAAGGAATGGCTGAAGCGATTCCTCTGTTCCCGCATGCCCAAATACTGGACTGACGGCTCTCGCCTCCAGCTTTCCCCACCTTTAATACTAATCCATGGTGATGAAATCCTGCGAATGAGTGAGTATATGTGAGATAACCCATTAAAATTGAGGGACGGGCAGTTTTGTACAAGAGAAAATGATAAACTGGAATAAACACTTGCAGTACTAATGGATGAAAAAGGTGAATATATGGATTCAAATGAACTAAAACCTTTAATGAACAACACAAAATGGGAAGAAATAAGACAAGCAATGCTCAACTATGCCTTTCCAACCAAATGGAGGACTAAAGTCATTGATACTGGCTACATCAGCCTTTGGGATGGAGATTGGTATTACCATTTTTCAGATGGTGGCTACAAAGTTATCGAGTGGTTAGAAATTCATGCTGAAGATGACTCGATAAAAACTGATTTAATTCAAATCCTGAAAAAAATACATGTTCCAGGTGAAGTAATTACCGACTCCATCAAAATTTATGGATATAACAAGACTAATGAATTCGTTGATTATATTTGAGTAATTACGCTAACGGAGAACGATAGCGTAAAGAGCAGACTGCTAATGCAATCTGCTTTTTATATTGAAGTAACGGGCAGGATTGTTTAATAATGTGAGCTGTTGTTGTTTGAGTTATTGACAGAATATTGCAAATATCTTATATTGAACTTAATTAATAATTACCAAATACGATGAAGAGGACAAGTAGATACGGAAACGCCGTTCAGGGAACTGCCGGTTGGTGCGAGGCAGCGGATATCCGAATCAAAAAATCACCTCAGAGCTGGCCCCCGAATTATAGTAGATGGGCCCGGGATTCTACCGTTACAAAGAAGCATCGTTGTTGGACGATGGCTAAGTGGGCGTTTATTATAAACGTCAATCAGGTTGGTAACGCGGAGCAACTCCGTCCCAAATGGGATGGGGTTTTTTTGCGTCTTCATAAATTAATTATTAAATTGGAGGGTTATCGAATGAGTAAATTGATGGTTACAGAACGTTTGACATTGCGGCAACTGTAAGAAAGAAGGATTCGTTCGAAAAATCCGGAAAAAAGTTGAGCAGATGAAAGGGTGATGTTGCAATGCAATTCAAGTTGTATACGGATGTGCATGAGTTTTACAATGATACCTATGATGTGCTGATGCGTCATGAAGCACAAAATCTGATTCCTCTTGGCAATATCATAATTGGGCATGAAGGAAAAGACAAAACAGACTGGCGTAATCCTATAAATTGGCTTATGGCAACTATTTCGGATGCTAAGGGCATACAACTTACCGCTATAATGACACCGCCACACAATATTACGCTTTATGCAACAGACAACATAATTAACCCAGAAGCTATAAACTGTCTGATAGATGGGCTGAAAGACCGTGAAATTCCAGGTGTGACAACCGAAAAAACCTTGGCAGAGTATTTTGCCAAAGAATATACCTTGCGCAAGGGAATAACTTTTAAAACAACCATGAGCCAACGTATATATGAACTTACGGCAGTAAACCCAGACATTCAAGAGGTTGGTATCGTTCGATTGCTAGATGAAAAGGATATTCACTT
>DJUJ01000116.1:294-14816 GCA_002438345.1 Paenibacillus sp. UBA6285 | reverse complement strand
CCGGCTGCCTCCTAGTCTTATTGAGTTATCGTTCTTCGTTAGTTCAATCCTGAAGTCAATTCAGCTTTACTTACAGTCAGTAAAGCATCGCCCTATTTGGATCAGTTGCTTTTACTGGTTTGGTTTTATCTAAATCTTTTATGCTCTCAGGCGCTTTATATCTTGTATAGGCGGAAAACCAAACATGCGGGAATACTCACGGCTGAATTGCGAAGGGCTTTCATAGCCTACTCGAAATGCCACATCAGTGGCATCTGCTGACTCGGTTAGTAATAGCCGACGGGCTTCCTGAAGTCTCAGTTGTTTTTGGAGCTGAATAGGGCTCATCGCAGTTACTTCTTTAAAGTACCGATGAAACGAAGAAACACTCATATTCGCTATTTCGGCAAGCTCCTCAATCCTAAATGAACTAGCATAGTTATTCATTNNTCAATAACATCTTTAATTTGATGAGTTGAACTTCCTTCCATTACAATATGCTCCAATGCAGTCCCATTCTGACCTTGTAGCACCCGATAAAGAATCTCTTTTGTAAATAGTGGAGCAAGAACTGGAATATCTTTAGGCTGATCTAGCAAACGAGCTAACCTGAGAACCGCATCCATTAAAGAAGACTCCATCTGGCAAACAAACATAGCTCGCTTAGGATTTTCTTTAGAGTGAACACGAGCTTCAGTATCCTGTAAAACCTCTAAAATTTGATTCGGTGTAAATTCAAGTTTGAATCCTAAATATGGAACATCGGGAGTAGCTTCAATGACTTGGGCGGTAACTGGCAGGTGAACGGATGCAATTAGGTAATCGGAAGGAGTGTATCTAAAACGCTCCTGTGCCAGCCATACCTCTTTTGCCCCTTGGACCACCAAACATAAGGAAGGTTTGTAAACCCCATGCCTTGGTACGGACGCATTCGAGTCACGCATGAAAAATAAGGACGGAATAGCAGTTTGGTGAACACCGTCCTTTTCTGAGTAACACTCAATGATTTTCACGAGCTCATTCTGCTGTTTAGTGATTATTTCAGACATTTGATCCTCTCATTTCGTCATTCTTTATAGTTGATTATAGTCCATATTCATTCAATACATAAGTGGTAGTGAGAGGATTAGGCAAACATCTGACATGAATGGGATAACGGTCACTTTGTCATCTGGTGCATAATAAGGATGTACAAAGGGAAGTGGATTTACACATAATCATTGAAATACTGGAGGCTTATATCATGCAAAAAGTAGTTTTGAACAATAAAGTTGAAATGCCTATACTCGGTTTTGGTGTTTTTCAGATTCAAGATGCAAATGAATGTGAGCAAAGCGTTTATGACGCTATTTTGGCAGGTTATCGCCTGATTGATACTGCAGCCTCATATCAAAATGAAGAAGCAGTTGGCAGGGCAATTAAACGGAGTGGTGTGGCAAGAGAGGAATTATTTATCACTACGAAGCTTTGGGTTCAAGATACTGGTTATGAGCGCACAAAGAAAGCATTTGAAAAATCGCTAAACAGATTGCAACTTGATTATTTGGATTTGTATTTAATTCATCAGCCATTTGGCGATGTTTATGGCTCTTGGCGCGCTATGGAGGATTTATATCGTGAAGGCAAGGTCCGTGCAATCGGTGTTAGTAACTTCCAGCCGGATCGTCTGATTGATTTGATTATTCATAATGAAGTAGTCCCTGCCGTAAATCAGGTTGAGACACACCCGTTCAACCAGCAAATCGGAAATGCGAAATTCATGAAAGAAAACAATGTTCAAATCGAGTCCTGGGCGCCTTTTGCTGAAGGGAAAAATAACTTGTTCGAGAATGAGGTATTGGTACCTATTGCTGAAAAGTATAATAAATCCGTTGCCCAGGTAGTTTTACGGTGGCTGACACAAAATGAAATCGTTGTGATTCCAAAGTCTGTTCGTAAAGAAAGAATTATCGAAAACTTCAATATCTTTGATTTTGAATTAAGCCAAGAAGATATGGAGTCGATTACTGCGTTAGATACGAGACAGAGTCTGTTCTTTTCACATAACGATCCTGAAATGGTGAAATGGATTAGTAATAGAAAACTAGATATCTAACCCTATTTTCGAATGAACTACTTTGTAATTACTCCAATCTTATGAGATAATAGAGTTTTTCCGTTGATTCTATTTTTCATGGCATGTTAGAGATGCCTGATCAAATATTGGAGGTAGGCTTGTTGGCGACACAGTATCCTTTTGAATACGATCGGACCAGACCTTTTATGGAGCAAGTAGGGGAATGGGTCGGAGATGTATTCTATGAAATTCTTCCTGAGGCAGGATTTGAAGTTCGTGATGAACAGATTTACATGGCTTTTCAGGTAGAACGAGCTTTTGCCGAAAAAAAGACGATCTTTGCCGAGGCAGGGGTTGGTACGGGCAAGACTTTAGTGTATTTGTTGTATAGCATTTGTTATGCGCGTTATAGGGGTAAACCTGCGGTTATTGCTTGTGCGGACGAGTCGTTGATCGAGCAGCTTGTGAAGCCAGAAGGTGATATTGCCAAGCTTGCCAAGCATCTGAACATGAATATTGATGCCAGACTAGCGAAATCGCCTGATAAATACATGTGTCTGAAGAAGCTGGATCATGCCCGCAACAATGATGACGGGAGCTTGCCGCTGGAGAGTTTATATACTACTTTGCCTGATTTTGTACAGTCTCATGCTCCGATGCAGCAGTTCCATGCCTATGGAGACCGTAGGGATTATCCAGATCTGAACGACGAACAATGGAATAAGATTAACTGGGATACGTTTCAGGATTGTTTTACTTGCGATATGCGTCACCGCTGTGGACAGACGTTGTCCCGTGATCATTACCGGAAGTCTAGCGACCTGATCATTTGTTCTCACGATTATTATATGGAGCATATTTGGACCTTTGAAGCGCGTAAGCGGGAGGGGCAAATTCCTCTGCTTCCAGAGCACTGTGCAGTTGTTTTTGACGAAGGGCATTTGCTAGAATCTGCCGCCATGAAGGCGTTAGGATATAAAATGAAGCATGTCGTCTTTGAAGAGTTGATCTCTCGTCTGCTACAGAATGAGATCCGTGAAACGCTCGCCGTACTTATCGATGAAGCGATAATGCAAAGTGAGCAGATGTTTAAATACATTCGTCGTCAATGTCGCAGTATCCCTGGATCGGATCGAAAAAGCATTGAACTCAATGCTCCGCTAATCCGTGAGGTACATCGCATGCGTAGTGTAATCGCCGCTATCGAAGAAGAATTAGTATTTGAAAGTGGACTTTACACGATTGATGAATATCAATTGCGGATTGTGGAAGAACGTTTGGAGACCATAGAGATCGCGTTGAGATTGTTTGAGGATTCAGGTGCATTAATCTGCTGGGCGACGGAAGATAGCGATGGCTTAACGCTGTCGGTCATGCCACGTAATGTTAAGGAAATACTCCAAGACAGCTTGTTCACGCAAAAAATGCCAATCGTATTCTCTTCGGCTACATTATCCGTGGATAAATCATTCCAATACTTGAAGGATAGTCTTGGGATACACGACTTTCTGTCGTTCTCTGTAGACTCACCTTATGATTATGAGCACCAGATGAATGTATATGTGCCTGAGCTTCGGAGCGGTGATTTTGCTGAGAAAATGGAGATCTCCATGAAGCTAATCCAGCAGACAGAAGGAAGAGCCCTGCTGCTGTTCCGTACTCGCGAAGAACTCCTGCAGTTCAAGCGGCTCAACTCGCTGAGATCAGATTGTAGCCCATATTCTTTCCTATATGAAGGTGATCAAGAGATCAGCTATCTGATTTCAGCTTTTCAACGGGATGAGCATAGTGTGCTATGTGCGGTAACGCTGTGGGAAGGACTAGACATACCAGGACCTTCACTATCTAATGTGATTATTTGGTCGCTACCTTATCCTCCGCTTGACCCTGTATTTATGGCGAAACGTGCGGAGACCTCTAATCCTTTTGAAGATGTGGATTTGCCTTACATGCTGCTAAGACTTAAACAAGGGATGGGACGTCTGATCAGAACGGGTACGGACCAAGGAATTGTGACGGTACTTGCGGAAGCTGAAGGACAACATCCAGTTCACGAGTATATAACTTCTGTACTACCGAAGGGTACTAAGCTTCAGAAGCTCGAAATGTAAATTTAATATAGGATCACTATCGCTCCTTTTGTGAGGTGGATGCTTCGGCATTCTGCTTCTCGAAGGAGCTTTTTTTGTGCGTAAATCNNTGGTATTTCACTTTCGAACCATGGCGTATTATTGTTGATTCATGGGGGATATACATACCTCCGTCATCTAGAGATTCATACAAGGGGTGTGCACGACATGGGGGATTCACAGGGATTATACCAATCGAACAATAAGAAACAAGTTGGTTTTGCGCTTGGCATTGGATTAACCTTAATGATTGCATTAGTCGCAAAATATTTAGCAGGCTTTCCATTTCTCTCTATTATGGGCCAATTGGTCATTGCCATCTTAATCGGAATTATTTGGCGGGCAACCATTGGAGTGCCGGGCACGATCACTCATGGCACTGATTTTTCCAGCAAAAAGCTACTACGTCTTGGGATTATCCTGCTTGGCATGCGGCTGAATCTAATGGATATCGTTGCAGCAGGTCCACGGGTATTTCTAATGGCTGTTATCGTGATCGTATTTACGATCCCTGTTGTATACGGACTTGCTCGACTGTTCAAGGTTGATAAGAGACTCAGTATCTTAACCGCCTGTGGAACAGCGATTTGCGGTGCGGCAGCGGTGGTGGCGATTGCTCCACAAATCAAAGCCAAAGATGACGAAACGGCCATAGGTGCAGCAATAGTAGCTATTTTAGGTACAATATTCACACTGCTCTACACTTTTTTGTATCCTTTTCTGGGCTTATCGGATCTAGGTTATGGGGTATTCTCGGGAGCGACTTTACACGAAATTGCTCACGTCATCGCGGCTGCTGATGCAGGTGGGAATGCAGCGGTGGATATGGCGGTTATCGTCAAATTGACCCGGGTTGCGTTGCTCGTTCCGGTCGCCATCTTAATTGGGATATGGAGCAATCGTGCAGAAAGAAAGGTTCAAGGTGGCCAGTCTAAAGCATCGTGGAAAAGCATTCCTATTCCTTGGTTTATTCTAGGTTTCTTACTCGTCAGTGGTGTGAATTCGTTAGGGATCGTATCCGCATCGGTGGCAAATGGAATTGTAACGATTGCTTATATGCTAATCGCTATGGCGATGGCTGGTCTTGGTTTAAACGTTGATTTGGCGGCATTTAGACGGCTGGGGATGAAGTCTTTTGCAGCAGGACTTATAGGTTCGGTCTTGTTGTCCCTAGTAGGATTTACGTTAGTTCACTTGCTTGGGCTGGCATGATCTTTTGCATATATTAGGATGGTAAGAAATGAACTACTTCATATCTAAATATTGTCCTTCTGTTTATCATTTAATGTGGCTGGTTATGCATGAAATGGATGGAGGGACATCAGGTGAAATATTGCATAGGGGAATTTGCTTCCATTCTCGGTGTAACTGCAGATACGCTGATGCTAAATAAGCTGAATGAAATTCATAAAGAACTCAGGGAATTAGAATCCTCTTTATATACGTGCAAACTTAAATAACTGCCCGGCATATACAGACTAAAGCAAACGGATAAGAACGCATTATTAAAAAATAATAATGTAAAAAGCCTGGTCAAAACTTGGATGGATCTGAAGAAGAAACGAAGACCGGTGTAGATACAGAGTTTGGAAAAGCTGCTGAGTACTTAGAACCTATGGGCGAAGAAGGTCCATATTACGCAATCATTGCTGAAATCAATAACTTAGGTTTCGTTGGTGGTTTGCTAGTGAATACGAAGTTCCAAATTCTGAATGATAAACGCACTCCGGTGCAAGGATTGTTTGCAGTAGGTCTTGAATCTGAAGGCGTATTATTTAACGATACCTATGTTGGAAATGGCGTAGGAATAGGCTATTCCTTTACTTCTGGGCGTCTTGGCGGGGAGAACGCAGCTAGTATTGCATTAGAGAAATCTAAGTAACAACTTCCCGGAAAATAATTGAATTCTTGATCAAGACGCAGGGTTGTCCCTTTAGGATGTAGCGTAGACATGATATTACGCAACGGGGACTGCTCTGCGTCTTTTTTCGTGTGGACTAGAGCCAATCTTCCTTTAGCAAAGATTTGAGAAGTTCTACGTTAGCTGCCCCAATTTTGTTAGCGATTCTCTGCTCTAATTCGATTTTGGTGATCATCATTCTTTGATTACATTCGATCCCCTTCTGGGTAAGGATGATGTTTTTGTCACGCTGATTTCCTTCGACTTCAACGGCCTCCACGTAGTTACGGGATAACAGTCCTTGAATACTTTTATGTGTACCCTGCCTAGAAATATTAATAACTCTACTGATCTCTGAGATCGAGAGCATTTGATGTGTTTCAAGAACGGCTAGGATATGGGATTCAGTCTTGTTGATTTGATCCGGGTCTTGGTCGGTCACAATTTTACGTAAGACTAGATGCTTCTCACTAAGTAAATCAATTAGGTTCATTTCTTGCAGATGGTTATCCATATGAACACTCCTAAATCATCGCTCGTTTATCCAAGTATAAGTTATTTGTGTATATTGTCAACTTGGTTGACTTAATTTAAGATGCCATGTTATTGTAATCCAAGTTGACAATACTAAGATAAAAGGAGCTTGAAGATGGGAAGAAACAAAAAAAGAAGCTATTTTTTTTACGTTTATCATATGTGCATTGATGGTACTTGGAATGAGTATTTACAATGTAGCGCTGATGGAGGGCTGGTCAGGTACGTTAGTTAAAGATGTGATCATCGGCTATTTACCTGCATTAATAGTTGCATTTATTCTGGATGTGTTTGTTGTAGGTAAGGTTGCGAAAGAGATTGCGCATAAGTTGGTTAAAGAGAATGATCCGATGATCAAAAGAATCATGTTCATATCCTTTTTTATGGTGACCGGAATGGTGTTGTTTATGTCCTTCTATGGCGCAGTTCTTCATGTAGGGTTCTCTTAAAGAACTACCGATGGCTTATCTGTCTGCGATAGGTAAGAATTTCATTGTTGCACTTCCACTGCAAATCATTTTAGTTTGGCCGCTATCGCGATTTATATTTGTAAAGATTACTCCGGCTACTTCTGCATAGAGAATGTTTACATCACCATTACGAAAATCGGCAGATAAGATAATACTAGTACTCTATATTGATAGAAACTATCAATAGGAGTGAATATCTACTTGAAACCCACAGGTAAAGCAATGGTTTCCCTTATACTTACAGCTGAGATGCTATTAGGCTCCGCTTGGATGGCAGGTCCAGCAGTGGCAGCATCCGTTCAATCAGGTACACCTTGTACTGCGGACGGTAAATACGATGTTAGCATTCCCCATATTATTGTTAATCAA
The DNA here is from genome assembly GCA_002438345.1 of Paenibacillus sp. UBA6285. Taxonomy (GTDB): domain Bacteria; phylum Bacillota; class Bacilli; order Paenibacillales; family Paenibacillaceae; genus Paenibacillus_AQ. The sequence goes on along the minus strand of DJUJ01000116.1, from coordinate 7,379 downwards.
GTGTATGGTGGGGGTAATACCGCCGGCGCATCGGGTGGGTTTTTCTCAAAAGGTTACATAGAGCTATATAACCCAACCGAACCTNNGTAACGGGTTGGTCTGTGCAGTACTCAGATCCGAATATGGCTGGACAATGGAGTAAGCTAGATTTGAGCGGAACAATTAAGGCACATTCTTCTTATCTCGTTACCGATGATGCCAACAACAAGGATCACATTAACGATATTAGTACCAAAGGCGATCAGTCTTGGCCGGGGATGTATTTTAATAATAATGGTATGAAGGTTGTTCTGTTAAGTAGTACTGACTTGCTGCAGGTTGTGAATCCATTTCAAACGAAACCAAGCAGCTATGTGGACATGATCGGTGCAGCGTCCAATGATAAAAATGCAACAATCGACGGATATGAAGTGGATTATCCAACGGGTAAAACGGAAGGTACCTCCAAGCAAAAATCAGTCCGTCGCGTTGATTTTGTGGATACAGATAACAATAAAGCAGATTTCAAACAAATTAGCTTTGATACTCTGGATGTTTCTTCCCTGGCATTGTTTAAACCTCATAACAGTGCGGATGGACAATGGAGTGTAAGAGTGCCTGATTTAGGCATCGCTACAAAGAGTCTTTCGGAAGCAAAAGTCGGATCGCCTTATTCAGTGACATTATCCGTTTATGGGGGAGTACAGCCTTATTCTTTTGAAGCTACGGGTTTACCAGACGGACTATCGCTGGATGCAGCATCTGGGAATATTAGCGGAACTCCGACGAAAGTAGGGGCGGCCACCGTCAGCATCGCCGTATATGATAGCTCGACGCCTCGGATGAAGACAGAAGCTGATCTTTCACTGAATGTGGCGGAATCCGCAAGACCTTTGACCCCTGATCTACTCAGCGTAACAAAGATCGGTGGATACTCAGTAGGAGTGACCAATAAAGATGGCGGCGTNNAGAATATAGTATTAACGTAGAACAGCTATCTGAAGTGGATGGATTTACATACGGTGACCTAACGAGTGTAGATATCAACACAGCTACTAAACGGATCGCTGTAGCCATTCAAGAAGAAGACGCCATGAAGAATGGTAAAGTTCTTGTTCTTGACTATGACGGGAAATTGCTAGCTTCTTATGAATCGGGAGTTCAACCGGACATGGTGAAGTACACCGATGATGGCCGTTACATTTTGACAGCGGACGAAGCGGAACCACGCACTGCAGCAGGCGATCCTGAAGGTAGTGTAACGATCATTGATACGCTTAAGAACTCTTCGATTCAGGTGAAGTTCGATAATCCTGATTTGATTTTGGATAATGTGCATATTCGCGGGACGGCTGATCCGGTGACTAAACAGATTACAGGTAAAGGAGAAAAGAAGGATGCGGTACGTGATCTGGAGCCGGAGTTTGTGGTACTCTCTGATGACCAGACCATTGCCTATGTAGCGCTTCAAGAAAATAACGCTATTGCCGCCATCGATATTGCCTCCAAGAAGGTTCTATGGGTCAAAGGATTAGGCTTCAAGGATTTGAGTCTGAGTCATCCAAGAAATGCCCTTGACCTGGTAAAAGATAATAAAGTGAATCTGGAGAATGTTCCATTCTTCGGTACGTATATGCCTGATGGTATAGATCAGTACACGGTTGGTGGAAAGACTTATCTGTTCACAGCCAACGAAGGTGATGCAACCGAATGGGATAGTAAAGTGAATGTGAGCACGATCAAAAAAATCAAAGGTTCACTAGACCCGAAATCACCAGCCGCACCATTTCTGAATGGAAATACTAAATATGATAGTGTGGAAGTCATGTCTGATATGGGCAATGATGGAATTTACTTGTACGGTGGCCGTTCATTTTCCATATGGGAAGCAGATTCAATGAACCAGGTTTACGATAGCGGAAGCGATTTTGAAAAGATTACCGGAGAACGTCTGCCGGACTATTTCAATGCAAGCAACAGTAACACGACCATGGATAACCGTAGTACGAAAAAAGGACCAGAACCTGAGTACGTCAAGGTGGGTAAGGTTGGGCAAAAAGCGCTTGCCTTTATTGGTCTTGAGCGGATCGGTGGTCTGATGACTTATGATGTGACGAATCCAGAGAAACCGAATTTTGTGAACTATATCAATACTCGAGAATTCACGCCTGCGAACAACATCGAAACTGACACTGGCCCTGAAGGTATCGAATTTATTCCAGCAACGTCAAGCCCGACAGGATTGCCATTAGTGCTCGTAGCGAATGAAGTTGGCGGTACAGTAGCCATTTATCAGTTGAACGTAACAAAGATTTCGCTGAACCAGACTTCTCTGTCATTGAAGGCTGGCGAAGCTTCAGCAACGCTTGAGGCTAGGGTAGTTCCTGCTGAGGGTGGATCGAATGTGGTAACTTGGAGTTCTTCGAATCCAAGTGTTGCTTCCGTTGATAACAACGGAAAGGTCACTCCCTTGGCAAAGGGAACAGCGGTTATCTCCGCCTATAGCGCAGATGGTTATGGCGTAGCTGAATCTACTGTGACCGTAGCCGCAGCAGATCCAGTGATTTCAAATCCGGNNCTGGTACATCGGTAACGACTAAAGATCCAGTTAAAGAGGCGACAACACCAGCTGTAACCACAGAAGGTAATAAGATCATCGTAGAGGTTAAGGCTTCAGCGGATGCAGAAGGTAAGTTAGTTGCTTCCGTTACTTTGGATATGGTTACAGAGGGACTTAAGTCTCTGGCGAATAATGCAAACGGTCAGTTGGTGTTCCGCTCTAACGTAGATGCAACTGCGGGTGGAATTGCACTTAACTTCCCATCGAATGTTTTTGCGGCACTTGCAGGTAGTACTGCAAAGTCAGTTGTATTTGAAGCAGGAGCCGGTACGATAACGTTGGATGGTAATGCAATCTCGGCTGTGCACACAGCAGCAAAGGGTGAGGACATTAAACTGTCCATCGGTAGTGCGGACACGGATGGGAAAGGCAAAGCTCAGGCTGTGATCGGCAGCCGACCAGTCTTAAGTCTAGGGATTTTCGCAGGAAGCCAGCCTATTTCTAATCTAGGTGCTGGTTTTGCGACAATAACAGTGCCGTATACACTAGGAGCAAATGAGGATGCTAACGCAGTCGTAGCTTATGATTTGACGAATGCAGGTCAAGTGGTTGTACTGGGAGGTAGCAGCTATAACGCAGCAACGGGACAACTGATTTTCCGAACTTCACAATTCTCCACGTATGCAGTAGGGTACAACAAAGTGAGCTTCTCTGATATTGGAAGCAGCTTTGCTAAGGATTCTATTACTTATTTGGCCGCTCGTGATGTAATTACCGGCATCAGTGAAGGTAAATTCGGATCTAAGAGTCAACTAACCAGAGCAGATGTTACCTTGCTTCTAGCTCGTTTGGCGGGTGCTGAACTGAGCGCAGAAGGAACAGGAAACTTCACAGATGTTAAGGCTGACGATTATTATGCGGCAGCGGTAAAGTGGGCTAATCGCAAGGGAATTGTTACCGGAGTGAGTGAAGGACAGTTCGATCCTCAGGCAAATGTAACTCGTGAGCAGCTATCTGTTATGATGGTGCGCTTGGCGAAAGTTATGAACTGGACATTGCCTGTAAATGCCAACGGTTCAGCTTTTGCGGATCAGAACTCGATAAGCTCTTATGCTCTTGAAGCAGCCACAGCTGCTCAACAGGCAGGAATTATTTCTGGAAAGCCTGTTGCAGGAATTTCGGCGCTAAATTTTGCTCCAAAAGATAAAGCGACCCGAGAAGAAATAGCTCAAATATTAGCGAAGCTGTTAAAGCTGAGTCAATCCTAAGCTATCATCAGATATCTTGATAATAATAGAAACGCTCTCCAATGCCATGATGGGCAAAGGAGAGCGTTTTGTTCTATGCTCTCTTTTTTACAGGTTCGAGCAGATTTAATACATACTGATTTCCACTACCTTTGGGGCTATCGTTACGGATATGCTCCTCAAGACATAATCTTGAATCGTGGTCAGCTTGATAATCAAAGTTATTGTCTAAAAAACTCATCAGTGCTTGCCATGAGCCGTAGATATCATCACTGCTTTCCGTCATCGCATAGAGACCGCCATCGAACCGCATCTCTTTAAGGTGGCTTGGTATTTCTACATTTTCAGGAATGGAGGCACAGAATCCATAGCCATAAGGGTTATTTTCACCACTAGGATGCGGATTCGTATTCCCACCAAATAGACGTGCTGTTCCCAAAAGATGGTTAGCTTCCAACCATTCCGTGACTGGAATCATTGCTTCATCCTCTGGAGATGTACTGACTGCAATATTATAGGCAAATCTCATAGGTGGAAGTGTAATGAATCTTACATGGATAGGTGGAGAGTGTTTAATCGTTGTCATAGATAGAACCTCCTCATTCTCATTCATATCATCCAATGTATTGCATGACTCTTCGTTCAACGCTAATAACAAATGGTTAGTTATGGGTTCCTCTATACGTGCGGATATTAATTGCAAAAAGAAGCGGATTTCGCGTTCCTTTTGTGTAAGTTCGGATTTCTCATTATGAATTGAAGCGGTTTGCTGAAGGAGTGTTTCATACAAGGACTGTACGGACATGTGCTGTAGGACAGTTCCGATATCCTTAATACTAATATCCAGCTTTCTTAATAATGCGGTGATTCGAATGGCGAGGATTGCGTGCTCATCATAAATTCGCCAACCCGAGCTAGCCTCTCGGTGACTTTTAAACAATCCTTGTGCTTCCCAGTGACGCAACGTCCGACTCGTCAGCCCTATTTGCGTAGAAAGCTTATCAATGGTCACAAATCCACTCATAGACAACTNNTACGTCAATTGCAAGGACTTAATTGTGTCTGTATGTTCGATATAATTTACATTTCTCATACAAAACTGTGCCCGGTATTTAATGTACAGCTTCTACAATTTAGATATTAGTAAAAAGTACCTATTGCCATATGAGGCTTTATACGGAGGATGATAATGTTGAAGGCTAGGTCTATGCATCTATCAATGAAGTGGAAGTTGATCTTGAGTTTTTCTGCCGTGGTACTATTCTTTCTAGGGGTAGCGCTATACCAAAACTATAAAATCAATCAAGTAGAAGTCTCTATGGAAACGCAAAAAATGGAGATGGAAAAAAGAATTACAGTATCCACAATTACTCAACTGCTTCAAGAAATGAACGGTGTGGAGACCTCTCTAGCGGGTTCTAGCGATTTAGAGTTTACTCAACCATTTAAGGACAAACAGACAAAGTTAATGGAAGAATTGGGCAAAGTAAATTTTGAGGCAGAATCGCCTGCGTCTAAGGCGTTAGAACAGTTACATAATCAAGTTGGAGGATATACAGGCTATTTTGACGGATTAGTGAATACCATAAAGGACGAGCAGCTTGATCCCATGGCCGTTCTGGAACGAATAGATGAATTACATACGAAGGCAATGGCTATGAATAAAGCTATGCTGGAGACCAATGAGAAACTATATACCGCAGCAGCAGAGAACGCAGAGAAGGCCCAAGATTATTCTTTTGATTTATTAAATTTGACAAGTTCTATGGGTGCTTATGCAGCAATACTAGTATTCATTTTCACGCTTGTTATTGCTGTTATGCTTATACGTTCCTTCCTGAACCCAATAAATAAGCTGCAAGTGGCTCTACGTAAAATTGCTGAGGGAGATTTGCGGCAACAGATTAATTCGCCATATAACGATGAGCTAGGAAGTCTGAGTCATCATTTTGACCATATGGTGTTGCGGGTACGAGAGATGCTTCAGCAGACCCAATCTGTAGCTTCTTCGCTCGCGACTTATTCGCACTCTTTTCAACAATCTTCATCGATTACCGCTCATACGAATCAAGAAATTGTAAGCACAATACAGGAAATCTCTGTAGGCGCTGAGCAGCAAGCTGGACAATCTGAGCAGAGCGCAAGCTTGATTCAGGAATTGGAACGGGAAGTTCATGAAATTACGGAATATACCGAGGTTATGCTATCGACAAGTCAAACGGCTAATCATAATACTCGAAAGGGTTCCGAATCCGTCATCGCTTTGCGCGAGGTATCAGAGCACTCACGTGAGTCTGTGAATAAGGTGTATCTTGCTTTAATCAAATTGAGCGACCAATCGAAGGATATCTCCAGAATAACCAAATCGATTACAAACATTTCAAACCAGACCAATATTCTCTCTCTAAATGCAGCGATTGAAGCGGCACGGGCGGGAGCTTATGGAAAGGGCTTTGCTGTCATAGCAGATGAAGTGAGACAATTATCTGATCAGACCAAAGAGTCCTCCGTACATATTGGCCAGATTATTAACGAGCTGCAAGCCGGAATGGATGAATTCCAGCAATATATGCTGGAGACCAAAGGAAACCTTGAAGAGCAGGATCAAAAAGTGGCTGAAACGTTGTCATCTTTTGAAGCGATAGACCAGTCGATTGTTGAGATTAGTAAGCAGATTGGGCAAATCCATGACAAGGTAGATCTGACACAGACTATGAATCGTAGACTCGCAGAATCCGTTCACAACGTGGCTGCCATTGCTGAGGAAACTGCGGCAGGTGTTCAGGAAGTGAATGCCTCTAGCGTGCAACAGGACAACGCGATCCACGATATTGCCCGCCAAGCTGTTGAGATTAATGAGATTTCGCAAAAATTATTCAAGGAAATCAAAGTCTTCAAGATTAATTCGGATATTGTAGATGAGATTATCGATAGAGAAGACAGTGTCTCACCTGGCGATGAAACGCCTGAGGAGCGGTCTTATTTGACAATCTCCGCATAGGGAGCGACTTGATTCACTAATTCTGTAACGTAAAAAGGTAGCTTAGAGGGGGGATCCTTCTAACTACCTTTTTGAGCGTTAAGTGTATTTAATACAGCTATTAAAGTTTGTGTTATCCTCTATGAGTGTTTAGTTGTACTTAGTGCAGTTATTTCTCCGAGAAATGTCTGTTAGTGTTGTTTAGCTAGTTTTTAATTGCACTGAATACAACTAAAGTCGAACATAAGCTTGGCTGGCCTGATTTAGTTGTATAGAGTGCAGTTATCTAAATATTCTCTGAGGTTTTGTACAATAAAAA
>DJUJ01000116.1:0-264 GCA_002438345.1 Paenibacillus sp. UBA6285 | reverse complement strand
TGGGTAGCTTTTTTGTCGCATAGATGAATGAGTGAAGGGGGCTTGTGTGTGTGGTATGTTATTCCTCGTATGTTTTGTTCAGAGAGCTGACTAGCTCTGGGAGCCAGTTATTTAGATTGAGAAACTTGTACCCCGCCGACTGGGCTTTGGTCGTATCCATAAACCAGGATTGTTCAATTCCGAATGGTGACATATGCTCGTCTGCGGTTTGGTTCTGGATGATGGCTTGCTTCTCTGTTTCTTCTTCAATCATTGTGAGAATAT
>DJUJ01000012.1:1584-6585 GCA_002438345.1 Paenibacillus sp. UBA6285 | reverse complement strand
ACGCTTGAAATTGCTCGACGCCTGGACAATATGCCTCTAACGGTTGTCACCAATGATGTATACATCATCAGCGAACTGGTTCCCAAGGATAATATTCGTCTTGTTGTTCCCGGGGGTTACCGTGTCCGCAATATGTTGGCCGGTCCTGAAGCCGTCTCCTATGTGCAACAACTTAATATTCAAAAAGCATTTCTGTCCTCGACAGCTGTTCATATTGAAAATGGACTCTCCATTTATACANNAGATTTAATTGAGTTCAAGCAAGCCCTTGTATCTACAGCCCGTAAGGTGTTCGCGGTTGTGGATCATCATAAATTCGGCCAAACTGCACTGCGTACGTTCGCTTCTCTGCAAGAGGTTGATGTTATTCTAACAGATAAAGGACTCTCTCCAGATACAGCTGATCAATTCCGTAGAGCAGGAGTGACTATTGAATGCGAGTAATCCAGAATATGAATCTACCTAATAAAGGGGCGTAATTTATATGTCATCATCATTATTCAGCTTGGCAGGTAAAACAGCACTCGTAACCGGTGCAGCACAAGGTCTTGGACAAGGCATTGCCCTTGCGTTCGCAGAAGCAGGTGCGGATATCGCATCCGTATCTCTTAATACAAGTGAAGAGACTGTAAACGCTGCAAAAGCTTTTGGCGTAAAAGCGGTTAGCATCGAATCTGACTTAAGTGATCATAGCAACCTGCAAAACACATTCGACCAAGCACTTGAACTGACCGGTCATGTCGACATTCTCGTGAACTGTGCAGGGATGATCCGCCGTACTCCGGCAAAAGACCATAGTGAAAAAGACTGGTTCGATGTTATTAACCTAAACTTGAACACAGTGTTCCTTCTGTCTCAGATCGCTGGTCGCCACTTCCTGGAAAGAGGAACCGGCAAAATCATTAATATCGCCTCCATGCTCTCCTATCAAGGTGGAATCAATGTCCCTGGCTACACCGCAAGTAAGCACGGGGTTGCAGGTCTTACTAAAGCTTTTGCCAATGAATGGGCAGGCTCCGGTCTGAACATCAATGCGATTGCACCAGGCTACATGGCTACTGAAAATACCGCTCCGATCCGTGCCGATCAAAATCGTTCAGACGCTATCCTAGATCGTATCCCTGCAGCACGTTGGGGAACACCAGAAGATCTTAAGGGTCCTGCTGTATTCTTGGCTTCCGCAGCTTCCGACTATCTGAATGGTCACATTCTTAATGTTGACGGCGGATGGTTGGCTAGATAATCAACCTAAAATATTTAACCCGCTGCCTTAAGGCAGCGGGTTATTTTTACTTAAACAAGCTTGTAATGGATTCCCCATCAAATTTACTAGTAATTTTAAAACCCCCGGAGTGATACTTATTCTTACTAGCAAGATCAATGATATGCAGGAAATTAGTGTCAGTGAGAGTCATTCCAAAACGCAAAGCTTTATTTACACGTATACTTATCCAATAGGTCTCCGTGGTTTCATGAGAAGCACTACTTCTTTTTAATTTCACATTAGAAAATTCATGGATGATCTTTTGAATTTCTTTCGGATCATCAACAATTACTTTTTCTTCATTTGAAAATTTAAGAATTTCGATGGACGTGATTTCGGTTGTATCGATTCGATCTAGAATAATATTTTTAAATGAATTATAACTGTGATATAACGTAATGCTCCAAAAGCCAATAATGAATACTACAAGAAACACGATGTACGGACTAGTTTTTTTCATTAATATGAGCCCTCTATCTCCACAAATTCCAGCGGATGAGACCGAATATAATCACCAATCAACCTGTGACTATCTGCAGCAATGTTCTGAAAACGTTCAAATAAATCATTTATCTCACGCAACAACTCAGGGTCACGATCGAGGTCCGTGATGGCAGCATCAACCCACTGTACTCCAAGTCTATTGTTTCTTTCTTCGAGAAATGCCTTTGTTTCCTGAAGCAAAAGTATCATCGGATCATCGCCAAAAAATCGAATACCTCCCATCACCCCTGTCCAATACCCCGGTAGGTCTTGCAAGTAGGAGATCCAAGCATAATACTCCCCTTCGGAATTACGGCTGTGATCATACATCACTCTGAACATGCATAGTGCCTTCTGTCCATTTGTGAGCTTTGAGATCACCTCGGATTTGATCGATGGAGATTTTCCGCGAATCTGCTGAAAGGTAGGCTCCATACAGGCCCATCCTAGTCTTTCATCATTTAAAGTGTCCAAGTCTTTCTGCTTCATGGCTACTAAATTCATTTAACTCCTCCTTTGATTAACATCCAAAAATATACATATCATTTTTGCTGTTGTCAATGAGAACCTCTCTAACACTTACGGTAATCCGAACGTTTTTATGATAGGCTTTAGGCAGAAGAAATCATCACAAAGGAGCTTTCCTATGCATAATGAGATACTTATCATATTTGATGAGGCAGGCAACCGAATAGGTACGGCCCCACGTGAAGAGGTACATCAGTTAGGACATTGGCATGAGACTTTCCACTGCTGATTTATAAGCAAAGATCAGGAAATACCCTATATCTATTTACAGCTTCGCAGTGAACAGAAACAAGATTATGCGGGATTACTGGACATCACGGCCGCCGGACATTTGCAAGCATACGAAACTGTAGAAGATGGAATACGCGAGGTTCAAGAAGAACTGGGACTGGAGCTAACTTTTGACGAGCTGATCCCGCTAGGAACAATTCCTTATAGTATGAGAAATGATAACCTTATCGATAATGAGCGTGCACATGTTTTTGTTTATAACAATCCCTATTGTCTAGAAGATTTTCAGTTACAAAAAGAAGAGGTCGCCGGAATCGTTAAAGTTAAGTTTGTTGATTTCCGTAGATTTTGGCAGGGAGAGATACATAGTCTACAAGTAAAAGGTTTCCAGGTCGATCCGAGCGGGCAGAGAATTTCCATCAATCAGAGTGTAGATACAACCTATTTTGTACCCCATGATGTGGATTATTATACTCGTATTATAGAGGGCATCGAAGCTATATTTCTAAAATCACCTGTAGTAACGGAGGACAAATGATTATTGATCAACGAACATTTACCGTAAAAGGAATCCAATACACCATAAAATCTGCAATCACTACGGATGCTATGGCATTGTCCAAATTAAGAGTACAAATCGATGGCGAGACCGAGAATTTAGACAGAGAATCAGGTGAGGCTTTTATAGACGAAAAAGGGTTTCAGCAGCTTATCCAATCTGATTCAGAGAAACCAAGAAACTTATTTCTAGTCGCGGTAGTTGATGATCGAATCGTTGGGTTCTCTAGATGCGAAGGCAATTCATTGGCAAGATTCGCTCATAAAGTTGAGTTCGGAGTATGTGTGCTACAGGATTATTGGGGTTATGGAATCGGAAAGAATCTTTTAGCAGAATCTATCACTTGGGCCGACGCTAACGGTATCCAAAAAATCACTTTAAATGTCCTCGAAACGAACGACAAAGCTGTTAAACTTTATCAGAAGCTCGGCTTTGAGATCGAAGGCACATTAAAGAATGATAAGATCCTTTCAGACGGAAAATTCTATAACACGATTATGATGGGACGATTTATGGATTGATTGTAAAAAGGCAGAACCTGAATCCCTCAGGTCCTGCCTTCTTATTATACTAACGATTTACGTTTCAACATTGCGAGATCATTTACTGCTAGATTCAATACAGCTGGAGCAGCAGTACCTGAGCTCAAATCTGTATAATCCTCTCCATCTAATTTGACCGCTTGCGGACTTCCGCTGTAGTTTTGCATAAAAATATAATCGCTCTCTCCATCCGTCCGAAGCTGCGCCGTCACACCAGTTGGAAGGTCACTATCAAGCGCACGGGTAATTCCCGCTTTTGAAGTGATTGCAGCATACAATTCAACGTAGAATGAGGCATCTTTTACACGAGTAGCGAGATGGTACGCATTTCCTTCACCGAAACGATTTACCGTAAGCGCTGGACGACCAGCATAGAAATCGCTGCGATAATTGCCCAATGCTTCCGCACCTTCCAAATGAATCAGCTCAGCAATTTCATGCGCATCATAATCTCCACTAAGATTAAGTGCATTGCTCGCCTATTTCATCATGTACGCCCTACAGGTTTTCCTGTTCATCAAATTTTTCTGATTCGTACCGGAACTGGATTGTTTCGTGATCTGGAGAGCGGTACTGAAATCATACTAGAGCCAGGAATGGCCTTCGCCTTCCCTCCAGATCGAGGACACGAATATTATCCTACCTCATATGAACCATGGCATGTGGGTTTCATCGGAATCGAAGGGACACAGTCGCAAGGAATGCTGGAGGGGATTGGCCTTCTNNCCTTCTCCCTTCATTCCCCTATCACCCTGCTCGTTTTGAACAATGTTGGGAGGAAATCGGAAAGATCTGGCATACGGTGAACACTCAGACGGCTAGTCGACAAGACGAGCATGGGATAGAGGATCTATCCATAACCCTATATCGATTACTTCTGATGTTGCGTCGTGCTGAATCCACTCACACCTCAGGCAGTCATTTAGAACTTGAGTCTGTGCGTAATGGAGCGTTGGCTAAAGCGGTTGGACTTATTAACGAGCATTATACTGAGCCGCTCCTTATCTCCAATCTCGCTGCTGCTGTAGGATATTCCGTTCAGCATTTCCAGCGTCTATTCGTACAGGAATATGCCGTAACACCACATAAGTATCTTCAGAATCTGCGACTAGAACGTGCGGTACAGTTAATGACGGAGAACGATGAGATTCTCGTTCAATATATTGCGCTTCAGCTTGGCATGGAGACGAATTATTTTATACGATCTTTCGAAATACTTATGGCTGTACGCCTGGGGTGATGAAGGAGAGACTTTTAGAGGGTGAACAAAATAGATAACGAAATCCAAAGGGATATCGTTATCTTTTTATTTAAATATGAGACTACATCTTGTTGCTTCACACTATTGAACTATCGTTCTCCGTTAGCCATGCATGCAGCCCAAGAGCGGGCTG
>DJUJ01000012.1:313-1570 GCA_002438345.1 Paenibacillus sp. UBA6285 | reverse complement strand
ACCCTATATGGGTAGCACTCATAGTAGATTAATCCTTTTTTAGTTGTTGCACCAGCCTTGCCTTTTTGTTTGTTATCTATGATGTTTTTTATGCTTAAAAGATCTAACAATCTTTATATGATTACTCAAGAAGCTCAGCCTTTTTTTAAAAAGTGTTATTCTGGGTTTGCTTTATTATGCTCTTTTTCAGGTTATGAGCTGATTTAATTTTCATGGGAGCTTAATTCCGAAATTCCTCGGGCAGACCGAGGGGCGATAGCCCCAATGCTTGAATATGGTGTTATCTGATGGATACGCCTTCTAGGAAACACTAACATTTCTTTTACTTAATTTCTTAAATACCGAGTATTCCTTATTGGACTTAATAAAACTTAATATCTTTTCGGCACATTCTATTGGATTCATCTCTTCAGTATTTACTTCAAGGTCATATTCATCAATGCAATATACTTTGCTGAACTGTGAAGCTGCTAGTCCAATTTTTCTATCTCCTCTTGTTTGCTCTCTTCTTATGAGTTCTTCTTTCGAGCATATTACACCTATAAATAATGTAGGCTGATCGAAAAATAGATCAAGACACTCATTAAACCACTTGTCATTGTCGATTACAGTATCTACTATTACATTCAAACCCATTTCTGAAAACAATTTAATTGTCGAATAGTACATTGAGATTAAGGGATCAAACATTATTTGTGCGATAACTTGCTCATCTACTTCTCTTGTAGGTTCAATATCTGAAAATTTATTATTAAAAAAATCCTTGATAAAATCATCTATTGATAAATGATGAAAAAGAATCTCTTTCTGATTTATCAGTTCAATAGAAATACTAGTCTTTCCTGAACTTGAAGTTCCGTTCATCAACACAATGATTCCTTGCTTCAAACGAATCACCCTCACATATAAGATTTGCGTATCTTTCAGATAACGTTATATTCACAAAGTTCATAAAATTATCCAACTCATAAAATATTCGAGAAACGATTGAACTATCCTGCCCGTTCGTATTATGAGATCAACCAGTTCTTTCTGGTTGATCCTTTTTTCATTTGCATAGAGGATTAAGGTAGCCTGGTCGAACGTACCTGCCCGTGGGACTTGATCCCGAGCGCTATAATGTTCCCCCCTACTTGTCATGACCATGATAGAGGCTGGTTGGGACGTAAGATCCCGTATAACAAGCGATGCTATGGAGCGACAAGAAAAACCTAAGGGGGTGCCGGTAAATCTAAACTTACAGGGAGAGATGAAATG
>DJUJ01000012.1:0-284 GCA_002438345.1 Paenibacillus sp. UBA6285 | reverse complement strand
TCCAGTTATCGGTCTAAATATTTCTAAAGAAAAAAGCCACGGACAAGCCTTTTTAGAGCGTGGAAATCCATTCAGAGGGACGTTTCATTTCCAGCACACTCGTGATGGTCTAGCGAATCTCTATCAAGTTTTAAAGGACGTTGAGTCTGTATCTAAACAACGTCCTGTACTTATTCTAGAAGCAATCGGACATTCCCAAAGCCCCGTTGTTCAGTTCCTAGAGGAGCATCACTATATTTACATTGTCATTAATCCGCTCATATCAAATCGGCTTAGGAAGTCTC
>DJUJ01000039.1:32982-51150 GCA_002438345.1 Paenibacillus sp. UBA6285 | reverse complement strand
ACGCCCTCGGAGGGGATCGAACCCCCATTTTAAGAACCGGAATCTTATGTGTTATCCATTACACCACGAGGGCATGATAAATTCTATTATAACGATACTTTTAAAAAAGATAAATATGCAATAATACAATTTATGCTATGTAATAAACTTTTGTCATCTTTAATTCGTATGAATAAAGGGTAGATACCTATAGAAAAATAATTTTTGAAAGCTGAAGTTTATCTTTTGACTATTTTTGACCTTCCATAGTATATTATAGCTAAACCTATTATCAAGGAGGATTTACAAATGAATTTAATCCCAACAGTCATTGAAACAACAAACCGAGGAGAACGTGCTTATGACATCTACTCCCGCTTACTAAAAGACCGCATTATTATGCTTGGTTCACAAATTGACGATAACGTTGCGAATTCAATCGTTTCTCAATTGCTGTTCCTGCAGGCGCAAGATGCTGAAAAAGACATCTACTTATACATCAACTCACCAGGCGGCAGCGTGACAGCCGGTATGGCAATCTATGATACGATGCAGCATATCAAACCAGACGTCCAAACGATTTGTATCGGGATGGCAGCTTCAATGGGTTCATTCCTTTTAGCAGCCGGCGCAAAAGGCAAACGCTTTGCACTGCCGAACGCTGAAGTCATGATTCACCAGCCATTAGGTGGTGCTCAAGGACAAGCTACTGAAATTGAAATCGCTGCCCGTCATATTTTGAAAACTCGTGAGAAATTAAATCGTATTTTATCAGAACGCACGGGTCAGCCTATCGAAAAAATCGAAAAAGATACGGACCGTGATAATTTCTTAAGTGCTGAAGAAGCAAAAGAATACGGCTTGATTGATGACGTTATGAACCCAACAGAAACAAATAAATAACAATGATCTGCTGACAGTTTAATCACTGTCAGCTTTTTTTATGAAAATTTACATTCTTTTTACACAACAACTGAATATAATTTACAAATAATTGATAGATTATTGTTGTACTTATAAAACTTAGGAGGAATTATTCCGTGAAAACTTTTAACAAGGTCATCGCGTCATCTGTTATTGCTGGTCTCTTCTTATCATCAATGCCTAATGCTGCGTCGCTGCACTCTAAAACAGCAGAAGCTGCCAAGACATGTAAAGTATCATCCAAACAGACTCCAAAGAATATCATCTTCATGATCGGTGATGGCATGGGACCTTCATACAACACGGCTTACCGTTATATGCAGGACAAACCACAGACAAAAGGTTTAGACAAAGTTTCATTCGATAGTTATCTACTTGGAACTCAGCGTACTATTCCTGAAGATGAACACGAAAACATCACGGACTCAGCGTCTGCTGCAACAGCTATGAGTGCTGGTGTCAAAACATACAATAATGCCATTGCTGTTGATAATGATAAGACGCCTGTCAAGACTGTTTTAGAGCAGGCAAAAGCAGTCGGAAAATCTACTGGATTAGTAGCGACTTCTGAAGTGACTCACGCAACACCTGCTGCTTACGGTGCGCACGATGAATCACGTAAGAACATGTCTGCCATTGCTGATGATTACTTCGATGAAATGATTAACGGTAAACACAAAGTAGATGTGATATTAGGCGGCGGAAAAAATTACTTTAAACGTGACGACCGTAACTTGATCAAAGAATTCAAGAACGATGGTTACAAATATGTCAGCACTAAAAAAGGATTGCTAAAAGCAGCCTCTAATTCAAAAGACAAACAGATTCTCGGTCTATTCTCACCTGGCGGCATGCCGAAAATGATTGACCGTGATGCTCATATGCCATCATTAAAAACGATGACATCTACTGCCCTAAAAAAATTGAGCAAAGACAAAGATGGTTTCTTCTTGATGGTCGAAGGTTCACAGATTGACTGGGCCGGCCATGCTAACGATATTACAGGTGCGATGAGCGAAATGAGAGACTTCGATCTTGCATTCCAGGAAGCTATCAACTATGCAAAAAACGATTGCAATACACTCGTCATCACAACAGCTGACCACTCAACAGGCGGTTTCTCTATCGGGGCGCGCGACGAATATAACTTCTTCGTAGAACCTATCAAACAGATGAAACACACACCTGAATACTTACGCGCTCAGCTGATGAAAGATGGTGCTGACGTAGACAGTATTCTCAAAGAAAATATTGGTTTCGAATTGACTGCGGATGAAGTTAAATCAGTTAAAGATGCTGTAGCAGCTAAAAATGCAACTGCCATTGAAGATGCGCTTGAACGTCCTGTCGATACGAGAAGTTATACAGGTTGGACAACAGGCGGACATACTGGTGAAGATGTTAATGTATACGGTTATGGTCCAGGCAGCGATTTATGGAGAGGTAACATGGATAATACCGACAGTGCCAAACGAATTTTTAAATTCTTGAAATAATTCATGACTTGTTTCACTTAAGTCTGGGACAATGGTCTCAGACTTATTTATATGATTAAAGGAGTATCCTTATGAAATACATAATAAACATCATCATCCTGCTTGTGTTGACGGGATGTGCGTCGGAAACTATCGACAAACAGCAGACACAACAGCACGTGAAGACCTATCCGCTGACAAAGCTAAAAACAACAAACGTCAACCAAACTGTAAAAGTATTGGATAATGACACTATGATCTATACAGAAGATACGGGTCACGGCATTCCTACGAAACCTGCTGGTGAAGGCCATACATTTCATGCGATATTAAAAATTACCTACAACAATCTGAGTATGTATATGCTGGATGACGGCACATTTATTACAGCGGATCCGAAACATGTTTCCGTTGAACAGCAGAATAATGGCAACCCTACCTATCCTCATTATGAGATGCATGAAGATGACGCAGCATACTTGAACAGTCTGAACAAAAAAGATCGGGATTATAAAGCTTATGAACGCTATGTCAAAGAGTTCGGTAAACGCCAGTTCGATTATCAACGGGAACTGATGATGCATACTGCCATTAACGCGGTTAATCATCGGACGCCTGACAGTTTTGAAATCCCTAAAGAATCATTTATGTCATTCGAGGCCTTTAAACAGCAGTAAAATTTGATTCAACAAGTTCATTGCTGCATAAAAAACCAGCTGAAAGAAATAATTTCAGCTGGTTTTTCGTTATCCAGAGTGTGTATTCTGTTATTTCTTGAATTCGATGTGTTCGCCGTTTCTCAGTTTATCAGCGATTTCATCAAGTTTTCTTAGACGATGATTGACGCCTGACTTAGAGATAATACCGGTCGACACCATTTCTCCTAATTCCTTCAATGAAATATCTTGATGAAGTACACGCAGCCGTGCAATTTCACGCAGCCGCTCAGGCAGTTCATCAATCCCTATTTCCTTGTCAATGAATTCTATATTCTCTACTTGCCGCATGGCCGCACCAATCGTTTTATTCAAGTTCGCTGTTTCACAGTTAACAAGTCTGTTGACTGAATTGCGCATGTCACGGACAATTCTGACATCTTCAAATTTAAGCAGTGCCTGATAACCACCAATTAAACTTAAGAAATCAGAAATACGCTCTGCTTCCTTCATATAACTGATATATCCTTTTTTTCGTTCAAGTGTTTTGGCATTGAGGCCATACAGATTCATCAGCTTCGTCAAATCTCGTGAATGCTCTTCGTACAGTGAGAATATTTCTAGATGATAGGAGGATGTTTCAGGGTTATTGACAGACCCTCCCGCCAGAAATGCGCCTCTCAAATAACTCCTCTTGCAACAGTCTTTTTCGACGAGAGCCTCATCAATTGAGTGAAGAAATGTCCCATCCACCAATATACCGAGTTCAGAGAGAATATCTCTTGCTCTCGTCTTGATCCGACATATATAGACATTATTCTTTTTGAGCTTCATCTTCTTACGGACAAGCAGTTCTATTTCCACACCGAATATTTTTTTGATCAATGAGAAAATTCGTCTTGCAATAGCCGCATTTTCAGACTGTACATTGATGACCCATTCCCTGTTTGAAATACTCAAATTTCCATTCATACGTATTAAAGCAGCGAGTTCCGCCTTATTACAGCAGTCGTCCGCTTCAATACGTGTTAATTCATTTTTCATTTCAGATGCAAATGACACTGTTAATCTTCCTCTCTCTGAGTGACCTGAATCGTGCTTATCTCAGATAAGGCAAGCTCATAGATCATATCTGCAAGTACTTCATTATTATGTCTGACCATGTAATCTTTATTGACGTGCACCAGCTGATCGTTCGTAATCATCTCGATATCCATCGATTTCACTCTCAGTGTATCACAATTGACAAAAGTCGAATTCCTTCTTGCATAATTCGAAGATATTTTCTTATTGACTGTCTTATGATTGGCAATAACAAATTGTATGAACGGCGCGCCGACATGCTTATGTATCGCTTCTATATGATCAGCCACAGAATATCCAGTGGATTCTCCGGGCTGTGTCATAATATTTGCTACATAGAGCTTCTTTGCTTCGCTATCCAGCACTGCCTGTGCCAGTTCATCAAGCAGCAGGTTAGGGATAATACTTGTATAGAGGCTGCCTGGTCCAAGAACTATCAAATCCGCTTCCAAAAGTGCTGTGACGGCTTCTTTCATCGGTTTAATATTAGCTGGCGTCAAAAATACTGAATCAATTCGTTTATTTTTAAGTGGAATCAGAGATTCACCTACTACAATTTCTCCGTCTTCCATAATAGCATTTAATATGGGACTCTTATTGGTAGAAGGGATAACCGTCCCTTTGACATTCAATATTTTGCTCAGTTCACGCACTGCATGGCCGAAGTCACCTGTCACATCCGACATAGCTGCCAACATCAAATTCCCAACAGGATGCCCTCCAAGCGTATTGGAATCAAAACGGTACTGAAACAGCTTTTCGAGCATCGGCTCGACATCACTTAACGCTGCAAGCACATTGCGGATATCTCCCGGCGCAGGTATATCCATGACGTCTCTAATTCTCCCTGTACTACCGCCGTCATCCGCCACAGTGACGATTGCAGTAATATCTACTGGAAAGGCTTTTAATCCTCGGGCAAGAACAGATAATCCCGTTCCTCCGCCGATCAAGCAGATTTTAAGTTGTCTCATGGTTCAATTTACCTTCGATCATGGCATCTCTATGACTTGTATGAACCTCGAATTCAAAGAATTCTTTTAGATCGTGGCTGATTCGTTCGGCAAGCGCTACTGACCGATGCTGTCCACCGGTGCATCCTATCGCAATCACTACTTGTGATTTCCCTTCTCTCATATAGCCGGGAATAACAAATTTCAATAAATCCATTAACTTATTATAGAATATGGTAGTTTCTTTCCATTTCATCACGTAGGCGTATACGCTCTCATCGAGCCCTGTCAACGGCCGAAGTGTTTCAATATAATAAGGGTTCGGCAGAAATCTGACATCGAATACAAGATCGGCGTCTATTGGAATACTGTGTTTGAAACCAAAGCTCATAACATTGATTCTAAATATATTGTCTTTCCCTTGATTGAACAGCTCCATAATATGCGCTCTTAATTCTTTTGATTTCATTTCAGTGGTATCAATGATATATGTTGCGACACCGCGCAAATCAGCGAGCAGTAATCGCTCTTGATGGATGGCTTCAAGCGGTGCACCACCGTCAGCCAGTGGGTGTGTTCGTCTCGTTTCTTTATATCGTGAAACAAGGACTTTATCCTGTGCATCGACAAACAGCACCTGCACTGCTATATCCGTCAGATTAATAATATTCTGAAGTTCTTCGGTTAAGTTATCGAAAAATTCTTTGCCTCTTAAATCAATACCGATTGCAACGCGTGATAATGACTGATTTCCGTCCTGCATCAATTCAATGAATTTCGGCAGCAGAATCGGCGGTAAATTGTCGACACAGAAATAACCTAAGTCTTNNTCCAGTCACTACGACAAGTTTCTTCATTAACATTTCATTCATCGGATACCCCTCCTTACACTTATCACATTTATTTTACACGAATTCATAAAAAGAGACACGCCTGAACGGCGCATCTACTGAAACAATCAACTATTTACTTTATCGTTAAGATGTTCGATATAATGCTGTGCATTTTGAGCAGCTAAACTACCATCCCCTGTTGCCGTAACGATTTGTCGCAATGTTTTATGACGTACATCTCCGGCTGCATAAATACCAGGAATTTTAGTTTCCATCTGATCGTTTGTTTCAATGTATCCTGCTTCGTTCGTAATGCCAAGGTCAACAAATGGTGCAGTCAATGGCTGCATACCGATATAGATAAATACACCGTCTGCTTGAACCTCTGTTTCTTCACCCTCTTTATTGATGAGAGTCACGCTACCTACTTTACCGTCTTTTTCATTGATAGATTTTAATGTTGAGTTCCAGATAAAGTCGACTTTTTCATTTTTAAAGGCGCGGTCCTGCAAGATTTTTTGAGCACGAAGTTCATCACGACGGTGAACTATCGTTACTTTGTCAGCAAATTTCGTCAAGTAGACGCCTTCTTCAACAGCTGAATCACCGCCGCCGATAACCATTAAGTTCTTCTGTTTGAAGAACGCACCGTCACATACGGCACAGTATGATACACCACGACCGCCCAGTTCTGTTTCTCCAGGAACACCGATTTTCTTATATTCAGCACCGGTTGCAATGATAACGACTTTTCCTACTAATTCTTTGTCACCTAATGAGACAATTTTGTCGTCTCCTTCTACGCGGATGCTTTTAATATCACCGTAAGCATATTCAGCACCAAATTTCTGAGCATGATTAAACATCTTAGTAGATAAGTCAGGTCCAGTAATCAAGTCAAAGCCAGGGAAGTTCTCTACATCAGCTGTGCTCGCCATCTGGCCTCCAGGCATCCCTCTTTCCACCATCACTACAGAGAGATCTGCCCGCCCTGCATATAACGCAGCAGTCATTCCCGCAGGCCCTGCTCCGATAATAATTACATCGTATTTCTTGGTTTCAGTCATAATATCCTCCTATATGAATGTTAGTTAATATAGCATATACCAAATCGCTTCAATTAAACATTATTTTGCTTGAAGAAGTCATATGCTTTTGTAAACTGATATTTTGTTGTTTTGAATAATTCTGCACACTTATTCATCGACATAAAAGGACCATGGACTTTTAAATATAAGTAGTACGTGACAGCTGCATAAGCCTCGTAATTGAGCGGCAGTTTTGCAGCAATTACTTCTTCAGCATGATCGATCCATGAAAGGAGCAATTCATGACTGTCATCGACGTGATAGATGGCCTCGAGCCCTTGATGTATGAAATCGAGTTTCACGAGTTCGAGCTGATGAAAGATATAGGATAAGTAGAGTTTCTCATAGTCGCTCATCTGCTCAAGTTCATCCCATAATTCTTTGGAGATCATCGTTTCCTTGTGCTCAAGCTGAGATATAAGGAAAATACCGAGCAGCCTTTTGTGCCCGTCATCACTCCGCAGTAATGGAATTACCTGTTCTTCAAGATAATGCATCCCTTGAAATATTTCATGCGGACTCGGGGTATCGCTTCCTGTCAGCTGAACGAGCAG
Organism: Paenibacillus sp. UBA6285; assembly: GCA_002438345.1. Lineage (GTDB taxonomy): Bacteria > Bacillota > Bacilli > Paenibacillales > Paenibacillaceae > Paenibacillus_AQ. Next base: position 43,605 of record DJUJ01000039.1, on the reverse strand, counting down.
TCTCCACATCTCATCTGAAGCTGCGCGGTTACCTAGTGCATAATAGTTAAAACTAAGCGCGTGATAGAGCTGCACATTTTTCAGCATCCGCTTTTTGTATATGGGAAGTAACAGCGCCTGCGAAGCAGCATATTGTTTCAAGTAGCACAAGACAATGCCAAGTTTAAATGATTCATCTTCATTGATGGGATGAAGTTTGTTCAATCGCTGTAAATAGTGCTGATATTGCTCATGCTGATGCGTGTTATATAAGAGCAGCGTGTAATGACACAGTGCATGAATATCCGTTTCATCTTCTTCCAGAAGTTGAACAAGCAGCGCCTCAGCCTCTTGATAACGGCTCATGAATAAATAGGCCATAGCTTTGAGATTCCGCATCTCTTTACGCGACTGCAGCGCTAGTGGCTGATTGCTGATCCAGTCGATGGATTCATTCATTCTACCTCTTGAGAATAAGTACTGAAAAATCTGCTGTGACACAAACAGGGCACTTTCTGCTTCTACTTCCATCTGACTGCTGTAAACTACGTCAAAAGTCTTTTTAAGCTCAGTCATATAACTCTGATCATCTGTCAGCTGAACATAATACAGTCCGAACAAAAAAGCTTTGTTCGGCTCACGTGCTTTCGTGTAGAGCTGACTCAATAAATAGAAATAGTCTTCAAACGCTTCCTCTTTGACAATACAGTCGTAGAGGTAGCCCGCTCCTGTTTCCACTTGCCCGATTTCGGCATAGCACATCGCGAGATCTTTAATATAATCATTCGACTGTTGATGCTCCAGTGCTTTCTTTAAATAAATGATTGCTTCATTGAATGCCAGCTGACTCATCTTCTTCTTAGCGAGCGTGTGATAACTTTCAGCATCATTTGGCAGGCTGACGATTTTATCATTCATTGTTTCACCTCACTTCTGATCTGGAGAGGGTTACCGAAGGCGAATGCTCCCGCAGGTATGTCTTTAGATACGACGCATCCTGCCCCGATGACAGCACCGTCCCCAATAGTGACGCCTGGAAGAACTATCGCATTTGCGCCAATCATTACCTCATCACCTATGATAATCGGTCCTGTCCGATATTCATGGACTAAATATTCATGACAGAGAAGCGTTGAATGAAATCCTATCACACAATTGCTGCCAATAGTAATCAGTTCAGGAAACATTATATCCGGAGTCACTTTGTAAGCAATTGATGTATGGGGTCCTATCGACATTCCCGTCAATTGATAAAGCTGTCTCTTCAGCTGCATCGACGGAATCAATCTCCCCGTCTCGATGATAATCGTATTACGCAAAACCTTCAGAAACGACACGGTCTTATATAACCGCCATAATGGGTTTGGTCCATTGACAGGTGTCCTAGTGGTACGTCTCATCGCTGCTTCCTTTTAGCGGAACATTGACATCACCGTATTTTGGCAGATGGTAACGGTATGACCGGTAGAGCCAAGTGATGACAGCTGCAACGATAATGACAATTGAAATGACTTGAGCAATTCTTAAGCTGTCTGTCAGCATCAGGCTGTCAGTCCGCAATCCTTCCACAAAGAAACGACCGATGGAATACCATATACCATACAGCAGGAATGTCTGGCCGATTCTTAAATGTTTTCTTACCAGCATCAAGATCACAAAGCCAGTTAAACTCCAGAGCGATTCATAGAGAAATGTCGGATGATAATAACTGCCGTCGATTTCCATCTGATGGATCATCCATTCAGGAAGCATCAAGTTTTCAAGAAATGTCCGTGATACTTCTCCTCCGTGTGCTTCCTGGTTCATAAAGTTGCCCCATCGACCGATCGCTTGAGCAAGAATAATACTTGGTGCGACGATATCAGCAAGCTGGAAGAACGATAGATTTTTGCGTTTGGCAATGATGAACCCCGTAGCAAATGCGCCGATTAATCCACCGTGTATGGCGATACCACCATTCATGATCATAGGTATCTCTGCTAAGTGCGCTTTGTAGTAATCCCACTCAAATGCTACATAGTAAATGCGTGCACAAATAATAGCCATGATGACCGCCCAGACGACAATATCAATCAACGTATCATCTTCGTAGCCCTTCTTTATAGATTCGCGCTGTGCAACCAAATAACCGATCAATATAGCGGTCGCAATAATGATGCCGTACCATCTGACTGATAATGGTCCGAGTTCAAATGCAATTGGATTAAGTAATAATGTCATATTAGTTTCCTTTCAAAGACTGACTTCTGATTTGGTCGTTCAGACGGTTGTTGAATTCTTCAGCAGTATTGACACCCAGCGCATTCAACCGATAATTCATAGCGGCGACTTCAATGATGACAGCTAAGTTACGACCCGGCCTTACAGGAATCGTTTTTTTAGTAATCTGAGAATCCAGTATAGTCAGTTTTTCTTCCACCAGACCGACGCGATCATACATTTTATCTTTATTCCATGTTTCCAGGTTGATGTTCAGCATGATACGTTTCTCCTGCAGAATGGAACCTGCACCAAACAATGTCATGACATTGATGATTCCGAGGCCTCTAATTTCAAGCAGATGTTCAATCAGCTGAGGGGGCTTACCCATCAGTACATTTTTAGAGATTTCTTTAATTTCTACATTATCATCTGCAACTAGTCGATGTCCGCGTTTCACGAGTTCTAATGCAGTTTCACTCTTACCGACACCGGAATCGCCGGTAATCAGTACACCGATGCCGTAGACGTCGACTAGTACACCGTGGAGACTGGTTTCTGGAGCAAGCTGCGTCTCAAGAAATGAAGTCAGTTTACTGATAAGACTAGTTGTCGCATCTTCAGAAGAGAGCAGAGGGGTCCCTTTTCGGTCGCACGCAGCAATCAGTTCAGGCGGTGGTTCGATGCCTCTTGTGATGATAATACACGGTGTTTCTTTACGACAGAGTTTGTTCATTCTATCGACTTTGTCTTCCTTGCCCAACATTTCAAAAAACGATGTTTCGGTTGTTCCGAGCACTTGAATGCGGTCAGATGAATAGTGGGAAAAATAGCCGGCCATTTCAAGGCCAGGACGGGAGATGTCCGTGTTCATCACGACACGGTCCATGCCTTGTTCACCCGCTAACACTTTCAGTTTAAAGTTAGCATTAATATCATTACTTGTTATCATGAGAAACCTCCTCGTTACTTTCATTCTAAATAACTTCCGCTCTAATTACAATGAAATGAAGAGCGGTCGTCTCCACTTATCGTATTCTATACTTTGACATAAAAAAGTGCTGAAACCTATGTTGTTCCAGCACTTATATCATTCTATTCGTCTACTTTATTCAACATAACCTATCAGTTGAACTGCTTATGTACACGTTCAACCAGCTGCTTTAAATATTGTCCTGTATACGATTCTTTCGTCTCCATAATGACTTCAGGTGTTCCTTCGGCAATGATTGTTCCACCGCCCGCACCACCTTCTGGTCCTAAATCAATGATATGATCTGCAGTTTTAATCACGTCTAAATTATGTTCAATGATGATGACAGTATCACCATTTTCTACGAGTTGATGCAATACTTTGAGCAGCCTTGCTACGTCATCTACATGCAGTCCTGTTGTCGGCTCATCCAGAATATAAAGTGATTTACCATTGGAGCGTCGATGAAGTTCTGAAGCAAGTTTTACACGCTGCGCTTCTCCGCCTGATAACGTCGTCGCCGGCTGCCCCATCTTGATATAACCGAGACCCACATCGACAATTGTTTTCAGTTTGCGGTTGATTTTCGGAATATTTTCGAAGAAATGATAGCCGTCTTCAACCGTCATATCGAGTACATCTGATATATTTTTGTCTTTGTAAGTCACTTCAAGTGTTTCACGGTTATAACGCTTGCCGTCACATACTTCACACGGTACATAGACATCAGGCAGAAAGTGCATCTCTATCTTAATGATACCGTCTCCACGACATGCCTCGCATCTTCCGCCCTTAACATTGAAACTAAAGCGGCCTTTTTGGTATCCTCTTAATTTAGCTTCATTTGTCTGACTGAAGACGTCGCGGATATCATCGAACACACCCGTATATGTTGCGGGATTGGAACGCGGCGTCCGGCCGATAGGCGACTGATCAATATCAATGATTTTCTCAATATGCTCTGCCCCTTCAATGGACTGGTGCGGTCCTGGTTTTGCCTTAGCCTTATAAATTTTCTGTGCCAGCCCTTTGTAGAGTACGTCATTGATCAGTGTACTCTTACCAGATCCTGAAACACCTGTTACAACAGTCATCATTCCAAGAGGTATATCTACATCAACATGTTTCAGATTATTGCTTGTTGCCCCTCTGACAGATATATAGCGGCCATCAGGTTGACGGCGGGTCTCCGGCAGTTCAATTTTCTTCTTACCGCTCAAATATTGTCCGGTCAAAGATTTCTTGTCTTTCATGACCTGCTTCGGAGTTCCTTGAGACACTACTTCTCCTCCGTGGACGCCCGCTCCAGGTCCAATATCGATCAAATAATCCGCAGCAAGCATAGTATCTTCATCGTGTTCAACGACAATAAGTGTATTACCCATGTCACGCATTGACTGCAGTGTTTGTATTAACCGGTCATTATCCCGTTGATGTAAGCCGATGGATGGTTCATCAAGAATATAGAGGACACCGGTCAGTCGCGAACCGATCTGTGTTGCCAGCCGAATTCTCTGCGCTTCTCCACCTGATAGTGATCCTGCCATACGGTTTAGCGTCAAATACTCAAGTCCCACGTTATTCAAGAATGATAGACGTTCTGTGATTTCTTTTAGGATTAAATTAGCAATCGTCTGTTCTTTCTCAGTCAATACTAACGAATCAAAATATTCAACAGATTCACCTATGGAACGCAGAACAGTCTGCCCGATATGTTCTTCGTTAATCTTTACAGCCATAGCCTGTTCATTCAGACGATACCCATGACATGTCTCGCATGTTTCATCTGCCATATATTTACGCATCTGTTCTCTTGTATATTCAGACGGCGTTTCTTTGAAGCGACGTTCAATATTATTGACGATCCCTTCAAATTTCATACTTCTTGTACGGCTGACACCGTTGTCCTGCTTAAACTTGAAAGCGATCGTGTCATCGCCGCCGTAAAGAATGATGTGGCGCTCTTTATCTGTCAGATCTTTGAACGGTTTCTTCATATTAATCTTATAATGTTTACATGCCTGCTTCAGCAAATTCGGATAATATTCAGAACTGATCGGCTGCCATGGAACAAGAGCACCGTCCTGCAGGCTTTTAGATTCGTCAGGTACGACAAGGCTGACATCTACGGTCAACTTAGTCCCTAATCCATCACAATCCGGACATGCACCGAACGGACTGTTGAATGAAAACATACGTGGTTCAAGCTTATCAATGGAGAAACCGCAAACCGGGCATGCATGATGTTCTGAGAATTTAATTTCTTGCTCACCGATGACATCGATCAAGGCATTTCCATCTGCAAGCTGCAGCGCATTCTCTAGAGAATCTGCCAGTCTGGTTTCAATACCGTGTTTAACAACCAGTCTATCAACTACCACATCAATATCATGCGCATGTGTTTTAGCGAGGTCAATGTCATCGCTGACATCATACATCTCTCCATCAATTCTCAGTCGTGCATACCCCTTTTTACCGATGTCTTCTATTAACTTCTTATGCGTTCCTTTACGGCCTCTCACGAGCGGCGCAATGACTTGAATCTTCGTCCGCTCTTCAAGTGTCATCACATGGTCAACCATTTGCTGGATGGTCTGTGATTCAATCTTAATATCATGTATCGGACAGTACGGCGTACCGATTCTGGCAAACAACAGTCTTAAGTAATCATAGATTTCCGTTACTGTCGCCACTGTACTACGAGGATTATTGCTTGTCGTTTTCTGATCGATGGAAATGGCCGGTGACAATCCTTCTATTGTATCCACATCTGGTTTGTCCATCTGCCCTAAAAACTGTCTTGCATAGGCGCTGAGTGATTCAACATAACGCCTCTGTCCTTCTGCATATATCGTATCGAATGCAAGACTAGATTTACCGGATCCAGACAACCCGGTCATCACAACCAGTTTATCTCTCGGTATCGTAATGTCTACATTTTTTAAGTTATGGGCTCTTGCACCTTTGACTACAATCTCTTTATTCTTCATGGTCTCACCCTTCAGCCTTAAGTTCAAACAGAATGTCACGCAGTTCAGTCGCACGTTCAAAATCAAGCGCTTTAGCTGCTTCTTTCATTTCATGCTCAATACGTTCAATAGTCTGCTGGCGTTCTTTCTTAGTTAATTTCTTCTTCGTTTTCTTTGGTGCTTCAGTCTCGTCAGTTTCAACAGTAGCACTGATGACATCCCGAATTTTCTTATTGATCGTCGTCGGTGTAATACCGTGCGCTTCGTTATAAGCCTGCTGAGTTTCACGTCGGCGTTTTGTTTCACTCAATGCTATTTCCATCGAACGCGTGATTTTATCTGCATACATGATTACCTTGCCGTGTTCATTACGAGCGGCGCGGCCAATCGTTTGGATCAATGACCGTTCAGAGCGGAGGAAACCTTCTTTATCAGCATCCAGAATAGCTACAAGGGATACTTCCGGGATATCAAGCCCTTCTCTCAGTAAATTAATACCGATCAATACATCATAGACACCCATGCGAAGATCACGAATGATTTCAATACGTTCCAATGTCTTGATCTCTGAATGAAGATAGTTGACTTTGACACCCGCTTCTTTTAAGTAAGTGGTTAAATCTTCACTCATTTTCTTAGTTAATGTCGTGATCAGCACACGTTCATTTTTTGTGACACGCTGCTGAATTTCTTCCATTAAGTCATCAATCTGATGCTCAGATTTTCTGACTTCTACGACCGGATCAAGCAGTCCAGTCGGACGAATAATCTGCTCCACCATCTCATCAGTATGCTCAATCTCATATGGACCAGGTGTTGCCGAAACATAGACAAACTGTTTAGCTTTCTCATCAAATTCATCAAATGTCAATGGCCGGTTATCAAGAGCGCTTGGCAGTCTGAAGCCATGTTCTACGAGCACTTTTTTTCTGGCCTGGTCACCATTGTACATCCCGCGCACCTGCGGCAGACTGACATGTGATTCATCAATCATAATCAACCAATCATCACCGAAATAATCAAGAAGTGTATACGGTGTTGAACCTTTAGGGCGCAATGTAAGATGGACAGAATAATTTTCGATACCGGAACAGAATCCCATTTCGCGCATCATTTCAAGATCATAATTAGTCCGTTGTTCAAGTCGCTGTGCTTCAAGCAGTTTATTTTCAGCTCTGAATACTTTGAGCTGCTCTTCCAGTTCGCGTTCTATACGTTCTATCGCAAGAGTCATCTTTTCTTCACGGGTAACGAAGTGACTCGCAGGGAAAATAGCAAAGTGTTCGCGCTCTTTTAATACTTCACCTGTTAAATAATTGATTTCACGAATTCGTTCAATCTCATCACCAAAAAACTCAATTCTAATACACTGTTCATCACGTGAAGCAGGGAAGATCTCAACAACATCCCCTCTCACTCTGAACGTCCCACGATGGAAATCTATATCGTTTCTTGTATACTGCACGTCCACGAGCTTACGCAGCAGCGTATTACGTTCCATCTCCATTCCGACACGCACACTGACAACCATGTCCTTATATTCTTCCGGATTCCCGAGACCATAAATACAGCTGACAGATGAGATGACAATGACATCGTTTCTTTCAAACAATGCACTGGTCGCAGAATGCCGAAGTTTGTCAATCTCGTCATTGATTGAAGCATCTTTCTCGATAAATGTATCCGTTGAAGGGACATACGCTTCTGGTTGATAATAATCATAATAGCTGACAAAGTATTCCACTCTGTTCTCAGGAAAAAATTCTTTGAACTCACTGTATAACTGTCCAGCAAGTGTTTTATTGTGAGCGATGATCAATGTCGGCTTACCTACCTGCTGAATCACATTGCTCATCGTAAATGTTTTACCTGTTCCTGTTGCACCAAGGAGTGTCTGATGTCTCTTACCTTCCTTGATACCCTTTACAAGCTGTTTGATGGCCTCTGGCTGATCTCCCGAAGGCTTAAATTCTGAGTGTATCTTAAATGGATGTTGTTCCATCATACCCCCCCCTTTTGTTATTTATTTTATCAAAATATTTCATACAGGTACAAACATTTGTTCGTAGACACTAGAGATATGCCGCTTGTCTGTTTAGTACGCTTCTATACTGTACCCTCATTAGATAACCAGCAACAATATACAACACAAAAACGCGGCCTTCTCAAGCATTAGAAGACCACGAAATATCGATCATGATTCATGCAGACGAAACCAATCCACTAGAAGATAACCGATAATTAATGACATCGTATCGATAAAGACAATCATCTCTGAATGAAAGAATCCTTTATAGACAGATACACCAATCACAACAGTGGCAAGCAGCAAGCCCGTATATTTATTTCTGACGGCCATACTGAAGACTACAACCATTAATGCAGGTAAAAATAGAGCAAGAACGTACCACGTCACTCAAGAATCCTCCTTATCCAGAATGGCATGCGTAATTTCTCTCAGCTCTGATCGTGGAATAAATTTCTCCTCAAGCATTTCCGGGACAATATTATCCAAAAAGTCCTGAACGGACACAAGATGATCGAACTGTATGATCGTCTTCAAACTTTTCTCATATATTTCGAAGAACAATGGTTCTGGATTTCTTTTTTGAATTTCACCGAACGACTCATACAGCAGGTCAATCTTATCAGCTACAGATAAAATCTGACCTTCCAGCGTATCATCTTTTCCTTCCTGCAGGCGACTGTGATAAATATCCTGATACTCAGGAGGAAATTCCGTCACTATAAATTTATGAATCATCTGTTCTTCCACTTCATTGAACAGCTGTTTCAATTCTTTGGAAGCATATTTGACAGGTGTTTTAATATCTCCAGTGAAGATTTCCGGATAATCATGATTCAAGGCTTTTTCATAGAGTTTTTTCCAGTCGATTGTATTGCCGTGATATTCTTCTACCGTACCTAAATACTGCGCAATCTTTGTCACTTTGAATGAATGGCTCGCCACGTTATGCTCATGATATTTAAACTTTCCAGGACAGCGCACGAGCTTTTCAAGATCAGATAAGCTTTTGAAATATTGATGGACTCCCATTATGTTCCCTCCTCAATTTGTGCAATCAACTGTTTTAGTTTTTGCTGATTCAGCTCACCAAGATACGTCTTAAGTACATTTCCTTGATCATCTACGAATAATGTCGTCGGTAGATGATTGATCTTATATTGTTTTCTGACTGAATCGTCTGCTGTCAACATCGGATAATCCGGTTGATACTGGTCAATGAACGCGTCTCGTTTTTTCTGTTCATCCTGAATGTTCATTCCGATTACCTGGAGATGATTCGGTTTGTTATGGAAATAATCAATGAGTTCAGGCATCTCCCGGTTGCAAGGCTCACACCACGATGCCCAGAAATTAATGATGTTGATATCACCTGTCAGCTGCGCTTTCAGCGGCTGAGCCTGACCTGCAGAATTATAGGATTCCATCGACAATATGTTTTTACCGTTCAAATAGTGCGGATGACCTGCTATTTGACTTGATTCGTCATCAAAGGTCATTACCTGCCATACACTGTAAGCTGCAGCGGCAAGCAGTGCAGCACTAAAAAAAATAATCATGAACCGTTTCATGATATCCCTCCAAATATAATATGGTTACATTATAACAATCAACACTCTATTAATGAACAAATAATCACAGCATCTGTTCTTAGCAGATGCTGTGATGATATTTGACTAGTAAATGTATTTGTATTGTGCGGCTTTTGATTTGGATAACTTGCGGTAAGTTTTCACACCTTGCCTCGGATAATTCATTTCTGACACCAGTATGCTGCCACTTTGGTAGACGCGTTCAACGACTGCTACGTGTCCATAGTAGCCTGCTGTTGATACCATTACAGAACCGTAGACAGGTTTTCTCTTCACTGTATATCCTGAACGTGATGCATTGCTTGCCCAATATCTTGCATTGCCCCACTTGTTTGATACATATCTTCCCATTTGTGCACGGCGGTTGAATGCATAATAAGCACATGACCCCCAGCTATAATAATTGGCTGCTTTATATTTAATTGGATTTCTATATGTAGCGGCTTCAGCTTGATGAGTCATTTTTACTGGCTTGACGTTCAGCTCACCGGCAATTGAAACAAACATGATAATAGTAAGTAATGATAATATTATTTTCTTCATATGTAAGTTCTCCTTAAGTTTCTTTTGCTATTGAATCTTAACATAATAAAAATGGGTTTAAACCAATGTTATAGTTTTGTAATACAAGTGTTACCTTACGCGAGCAAAAACACTTCTTTGGTTACATTTATTCCAGTAGTAATACAGTTCGATGACAAAATGTATCAAAAAAAGTCTGGATCAATGATCCAGACTTGTAGGATTAGTATCTATAATAGCCAGTGACAGAACCGCTGATGTAGCTTACTGCACGCTGTTTTATGCCTTCTGATGGATTGAGAGCGTCAACCATTTGTCCGTTACCAATGTATACACCTACATGTGATCCACCGTTGAAGAATA
>DJUJ01000039.1:32692-32878 GCA_002438345.1 Paenibacillus sp. UBA6285 | reverse complement strand
ACTGAGCCGGAGTTCGCACCGTATACATATGTCTTACCACCAGCGATACTGTTAGCGACTGATGCTACATTACCACTCACTGGTGCAGCTGTTTTTGTTTCAGCAGTTGGACGATTGTCACGAGATGCTGCAGCAGTTGAGGTTTGAGTGACTGGTGTTGCTGCTTCGTTAGTTGTCGTTTCTGGT
>DJUJ01000039.1:26524-32542 GCA_002438345.1 Paenibacillus sp. UBA6285 | reverse complement strand
CTTATGGAAACCTTCTTCTGAGACGATGATTTTCTTACCAGCTTTCAATTCAGTAGATGATAAGTCATTCCATCGCATCAGTTCAGCTGTAGAGACATCAAACTTTTCAGCAGTTTCTTTTAACGTATCGCCTGTTTTGATGACATAGAAATCTTTAGATTCAACTTTGATTTTATCGCCGGCAATAATCAAATCGCTTGTCAATTCGTTAAGTTCTTTTAATTCAGACACTGAAGTGCCGTTTTCTTTTGCAATCGCCCATAATGTATCGCCTGACTTCACTTCATAATCACTCGCTTGAGCTTGGACTGTCGCTATACCTGTGATAGCAGTCACTACTACTGCTGTTAATATTGTTTTTTTCATAATAAAAAAATCCTCCTAATATAGTAAACGGCCATAACGTTCGTTACATGTCGTTGATTACTATATCATAGAGAATTTTCCATTTTATCTTTGTAATATTTTTGTAATGCAATCGTCACTGCTCATCAATACGTTGCATTTTTCTATATTTTCTGATAATCGATTACTTCTGTTTTGCTAAATATTCAGCAATTTTCGCTGCATCTTCGCCTTCAGCCTGACCTTTAGGCATAGCACCCTTACCATTTTTAATAATATCAAGAATTTCTTCTTCAGAATATTTACTGCCGACTTTCTGTAAGTTCGGACCGCTGGCACCTTCCATATCTCTGCCATGGCAACCGACACATGAGTGCTGCTGAAAGGCAGTCTTGCCAGGATCTGACGATGCATTGTTATCAGTCGTCTTAGCTTCCTCTTTTCCGCAGGCAGTAACTAACAATAATGAACTTAACAATACAACGGATAGTGGTTTTCTCATCAAATGACCCCCTTATATTATAAAACGAATCGCTTGCTGCAATGAATTACAACTGGCTCTTTAAATAGGCATCAATAAAGAGAGAGAGATCACCGTCCATCACTGCTCCAGTATTCCCGGTTTCTGCATTTGTGCGGTGATCTTTGACCATAGAATACGGATGAAACACATATGAGCGTATTTGCGATCCCCAGCCGATTTCCTTCTGTTCGCCGCGGATGGCAAGCATCTCTGCTTCCTGTTCCTCAATCTTCCGCTGATAAAGTTTGGCTTTCAGCATTTTCATCGCCTGTTCACGGTTTTTAATCTGCGACCGTTCATTTTGACAAGTTACTACGACACCTGTCGGCTTATGTGTTATACGGACTGCAGAATCAGTCGTATTGATGTGCTGGCCACCTGCACCACTTGCACGATAAGTATCAATATTCAAATCTTCTGCATTGATTTCAATCTCAATATTGTCGTTATCAAACTCAGGTGTCACTTCACATGATGCAAATGATGTATGACGTCTGCCCGATGAATCAAAAGGTGATATCCGGACAAGTCGATGCACCCCTTTTTCTGCTTTAAGGTAGCCATAAGCGTTATGTCCTTTAATCAACAGGGTGACACTTTTAATCCCTGCTTCATCGCCGGGCAGGTAGTCCAATGTTTCCACTTTGAATCCCTGTTTCTCACTGAAACGCTGATACATGCGGAGGAGCATCGCTCCCCAGTCCTGAGACTCAGTCCCTCCTGCTCCTGGATGGAGTTCAAGAATAGCGTTATTGGCATCATGCTCACCACTCATCAACAGTTTCAGTTCGAACTGATCGACTTCTTCCTTTAGTGCAATCAGCTGTTCACTCACTTCCTGTTCCATGTCAGCATCCGGTTCTTCCTTAATCATCTCAATCATTACTTCTACATTTTCTTTGTCTTCAACAAGTCGATGATATCCATTGACCACTTCTTTCAATGCATTGCTTTGATTGATGATATTCTGTGCTTGATTGGAATCATCCCAGAAGCCGGGTTCTGCCATCATTTCATCAAATTCCTGGATGTTCGTCTCTTTTTCTTCTAAGTCAAAGAGACCCCCTAAGGTCAGTTAGTTTCTTGCCTATTTCACGTAAATCTTGCTTTACATTCGGTTCTATCATAGGTTCACTTCACCTTTCAAAATAGGTTGTTACGGTCGTCGCTCTATTGGAGATTTAGCGGGATATAGTGCTCAAAGTTCGCTTACGCTTGCGGATTATTCTTCCGATCGCTGTTGTTTCCAGATTCCTTGAATTGATAACCGCACTCGCGGTTGGAATCTCGAAACAAAGGCGAACGCTACGCTTCTACAGAACAATTCCGCTGCTCCGCTCTATGATCACCTAACTACTAAATATCCAAAAAAGCGACTGGGCCGTAAACGGGGGATACCCCCGGGCCCAGCCGCTCTTTATGGTTAGTATACCCATGTAGATCAGAGATAAAGACTTACACCTTCAACACCTGAATATGAGCGTTACTAAACGTTTGTCTTACGCGTTTTGACCGTGGCAATTCTTGTACTTCTTGCCACTTCCGCAAGGGCAAAGATCGTTACGGCCAGTCACAGCCTCAACATGAACCGGACGTTTCTCAACAGGTTCGCTGTTTGTAGAGATCTTGTCTTCATCAATAACGGATTGACGTTCCTGATTCGCCTCGATGTGAGCCTTCATAATATAAGTAGCTACTTCTTCTTGAATCGTAGCAGTCATAGTATTAAACATCTCAAAACCTTCGAATTGATACTCGCGAAGTGGATCCGTACCACCGTAAGCACGTAAGTGAATCCCTTGACGCAATTGATCCATTGCATCAATATGATCCATCCATTTGCTGTCTACGGAACGAAGCACGATTACCTTCTCGAATTCACGTACGAGTTCTGAACCCAGACGTTCTTCACGGGCAGCATATTTCTCAAGCACACGTTCGAAAATGAACTCGATGATCTCCTCTGCTTCCTTGCCCCATAGAATATCGCGGGTCAAAGCACCTTCTTCAAGAAGCTTACTGTTTACGTAATCAGCAACTTCTTGTAGTTCCCAGTTCTCAGGAATATCATCGCTACAGTGTGCGAGAACGATACGCTCAATCACTGGCTTGATCATTTCAAGCACGATATCTTTAATATTATCCGACTCTAGAATCTCACGGCGTTGTTTATAAATAATTTCACGCTGTTGATTCATCACGTCATCATATTGCAATACGACTTTACGGATATCAAAGTTATTACCTTCAACACGTTTCTGAGCAGATTCTACAGCACGTGTGATCATGCGGCTCTCAATCGGCTGATCTTCCTCGAATCCGAGACGATCCATCATGTTCAGAACGTTGTCAGCGCCAAAACGCTTCATGAGCTCATCGCCAAGCGACAAGTAGAATTGTGTAGAACCAGGGTCACCTTGACGACCCGCACGACCGCGAAGCTGGTTATCAATCCGGCGAGATTCATGACGCTCTGTACCAATGATATGCAGACCTCCAAGATCTGTCACACCTTCACCCAGAACGATGTCCGTACCACGTCCAGCCATATTGGTAGCAATCGAAACTGTACCTGGCTGACCTGCATGTGTAATGATTTCCGCTTCCGCAGCATGATGCTTCGCGTTAAGCACTTGGTGTCTAACGCCTCTACGCTTCAGCATTTCGGATACGCGCTCTGAATTCTCGATCGACACTGTACCAACCAGTACAGGCTGGTTCTTTTTGTGACGCTCAACAATTTCTTCCACAACAGCGTTGAACTTACCGTTCTCACTCTTGTAGACTACATCCGGCATATCATCACGCTTGTTCGGCTTATTGGTAGGAACCTGAAGAACCTCAAGACCATAAATCTTCTTGAATTCTTCTTCCTCAGTCTTCGCTGTACCAGTCATACCACCAAGTTTGCGATACATACGGAAGTAGTTCTGGAATGTGATCGTAGCAAGAGTCATACTCTCGTTCTGTACTTCGATTTCTTCCTTCGCTTCAATCGCTTGATGCAATCCATCGCTATAGCGACGACCTGACATTAGGCGTCCAGTAAATTCATCAACAATAACGACCTCACCATCGTTCACAACGTAATCTACGTCACGACGCATAATTACATTTGCTTTTAGGGCTTGGACGATATGGTGATTCAAGGTTACATGACTGTGATCATACAAGTTCTCGATACCAAAAGCGCGCTCAGCAGTAGCTACGCCTTTCTCAGTCAAGGCTACTGACTTCACTTTGATATCAACCGTGAAGTCTTCTTCAGCCTTAAGCTTTTTCACGAACCGGTCTGCTGTAAAGTACAATTCTGTAGACTTTTCAGCTTGTCCGGAAATAATAAGAGGTGTACGTGCTTCATCAATAAGAATAGAGTCCACTTCATCAATAATACAGAAATACAGAGGGCGCTGAACCATTTGCTCTTTATAGAGCACCATGTTGTCACGCAAATAATCAAAACCAAATTCGTTGTTCGTGCCATACGTAATATCGCAGGCATAAGCATCTTGTTTATCAGCATGGTCCATACCGCTCAGGTTAACCCCAACCGTCATGCCCAGGAAGTTATAAATTTGTGCCATTTGTGCGCTGTCGCGCTGAGCCAAATAGTCATTGACTGTTACTACGTGTACGCCTTTACCTAGCAAAGCATTCAAATACACTGGCAATGTGCCCACTAGCGTCTTACCTTCACCAGTCTTCATCTCGGAGATTCGGCCGTCATGCAGAGCCATACCACCAATCAGCTGTACATCAAAATGCCGCATACCAAGTGTCCGCTTGGAAGCTTCACGTACGGTAGCAAATGCCTCGGGAAGAATTTCTTCCAAAGTTTCGCCTTTCTCAATACGGGCACGGAATTCTGCTGTCTTAGCTTGTAACTCTTCATCAGATAGCTTTACAAATTCCGGTTCCAATCCATTAATTACATCGACTGTCTTCATGAGACGTTTAACATCACGATCGTTGGTGTCTCCGAATATTTTCTTTACAAGTCCTAGCATGGTTAACCCCTTTCACGCAACACAGATGGTGGAACCGAGCCCATCCTCACAAAAAATTGAAAGGGCCATTTATAAATTCGATTCCGCTGCTTCATAAATTGTAACAGTTTGTAAGAGATGCCGCAATACAAGGTATATCAGCCACATTTTTTCAAATACAGCTGTTTATACGCACAAGAGCCCTATTCGCTTGCAGCGAATAGGGGCTCGGTTTAAATTTCTAAGTATCTGAATAAATCTCGAGGCCCATTATACTGAATAGTATAACTGGCATCATTGAATCTTAGCCCTGTTCAATCAGTCCATATTTACCATCATCACGTTTGTAAACTACGCTAACTTCCGAAGTATCGATATTGGAAAACACAAAGAAATTATGTCCTACCATGTTCATTTGAAGAATTGCTTCTTCCACATCCATCGGCTTCATGGTAAAGCGTTTGTTCCGCACAACTTCTAAATCATCATAATCTTGTTCTTCTACAGCAACAGCGGTACTAGCTCCATCCACAAACAGCGTCTTGAGTCCTTCTTGACGGAATTTACGATTAATCTTCGTTTTGTGTTTGCGAATTTGACGTTCCAACTTGTCCACAACGGCATCTATGGAAGCATACATGTCATCGCTGCGATCTTCCGCACGAAGCGTCACGCCAGCAAGCGGAATGGTTACTTCCACCGTATGAAGGCCGCGAACTACGCCAAGCGTCACAGACCCTTCAGAGGTAGGGGGTGCTTCGAAATACTTCTCAAGTTTGCTGAGCTTCTTATCAACATACTCTCTCAAAGCGTCGGTCACATCAATTTGTTGACCTCGAATGGTGAATTGCATGGCCACTCCTCCTTTAGTTACACCTTCATTATACCAAATTGTTAAGGCTAAGTAAAAAGTAATTCCTTACAGCCCTTACAATTTGCTAACAAATATTGTCCTAGTGTTCACAAATAAAACAAGTCCGGTAAGAGCACTATTCGCCTCACCGGACCAAAAGTAAACCTGTCGTTATTATAGTACGAATTCCATTCTTATATTCCCTAACTGAAACAGTATAAGATCGAGTTACTTGGTATGAATTTGAATGATTTCTACAGGTGACAATTGCGTACCTGCTCCTGTAATAACGTATACCTTGTAAGCAGTAT
>DJUJ01000039.1:0-26511 GCA_002438345.1 Paenibacillus sp. UBA6285 | reverse complement strand
GTCAATGCTGTACCAGCACTATTCTGTCCTAAAGAAATTTGTGCTGCACTAGGTGCTTTTTCATTTGCAGGCAATACTACATATCTTACCGGCGTTGGAGCGCCACCTGTCACACCATATTTAACATATACATCTGCTGTAACTGTGCCTGCTTGTCCCGGTTCAAAAAGTGTAATCGAGCTAGCAGTTACCTGAGCGGTAGTTAAACGAACGGTTGTTACATCAGATAGTTTACCCGAAGCATCAGCTACCGCGATATAAGTTGCATACTCAGTACCAGGATTCAATCCATATACAGAGAATGTAACCCTAATATTCGCTACAGTAGCTGCGCTACCATGATGTACGCCTGCAGTTCCGTTACTAATTTGTCCTTTTTCCACTTGCAGTGCACTTGGTGCACTTACGTTAGCAGTATAAGGAGCTACAACATAGTACACTGCACCCGTTACGGAAGGAGTTAGGTACACATCAGCTGTTACCGAACCAACGTTACCATNNTGTGACATTTCCGCCACCACCACTACCGCCACCTGGAGTAGCTGTTGGCATTGGTGTAGCTATTGGTGTCGGAGTTGCCGTTGGCGTTGGTGTAGGGATTACACCACCACCTGTGCCGCTACCTGGGTAGTGGATGACTGAACTATTAATAATACCAACAGCCTCCGCACGTGTTAACGATCTCTTAGGACCGAAGGTTCCATCCGGATAACCGTTAATAATCTTCTTATCTGCTGCAGCGGCTACTGCACCTTTTGCCCATGCTGCAATTTGTGCATTGTCTTTAAATTTGTTCGAAGTCGTATTGGTGTTCAATTTAAGTAATTTTGCAGTAATCACAGCTGCTTCTTGTCTAGTGAGCGGATTATTAGGGCGGAACGTATTGTCCTCGTATCCACCGATATATCCAGCTTTCACGGCTTTAGCCACCTCGCTGTAGTTCCAGTTTGTGCTTTTCATATCTTTAAAACTTACTGTTGCTTTTTGTGTAAAGCCGAACAGGCGATTTATCAGAGTTACATACTCACCACGAGTAATTGCCTTGTTTGGTTTCACTGTTCCATCAGGATATCCTCCAAGATATCCTCTATCTAGCCATTCCTGTAGCTGACCTTGGGCCCAGTGACCTTGAATATCCTTAGGCACGGGAGCGGCAGATACGCTGCCAAGAGATCCTAATAACATACTAATTCCTAATATTCCGGTCATAAGACCTCGCCACATCTTTTTCATCCTGCTAATCACCCTCCTAAAAGTTTTGATAGCATAGGCTATATGAATCTCTTCGTGGAAGTATTGGCCTAGGCTAACATAGTGTGCGTCAAGGTAAGATAAACAGCTCAACGTGTATCTATTACCCACCTTTTGAAGAGTTCTAACATTCCCCATGAAATGAATTTACAAATTACGCTATTTTCTTTCTATTAACTGCCTTGATAGAGGCATATGAGCGCACAAAAAAAGGACCTCGGGAGAATTCCCAAGATCCTTGCTAGCGCTGTCTAAATTGCTAACCATCTACTTATATGTAGGTCGGCTTAGCCGTATGATTATAATTTGATTACGTTAGCTGCTTGTGGTCCGCGTGCACCTTCAACGATATCGAACTCTACGGATTGGCCTTCATCCAAAGTCTTGAAACCATCAGTTTGAATCGCGGAAAAGTGTACGAATACGTCGCCACCGTCTGCAGTCTCGATAAAACCATAACCTTTTTCTGCATTAAACCATTTTACTTTACCTTCCATTGATTAAACATTCCCTTCGTCATCAGATGAACGTGAGTCTTGCTCACAAATCGACTATACCACCGTAACTTCTTCATTGTCAATTGGAAAAGTAAATGTTTACATGCAATAATTTACCACGTAAAATAGGAGATTTAATTTTCCATAATCAAGGAATAAATGTGGAGTAACGATAAAATAAGGAGCAGACGGTATTTAATACCCGTCTACTCCTATAGTGAAACACCGAAATGAATTATTTTCTGCGATCCATTAGAAAGCTATCTGGAGTGTAAGCAGCCTCGTAGGCGCTACGCTGTACTTTGGCCTGATTGCGCTTCTGCAACCAGTCTTGTGCTTCCAAACGAAGAGCGTTCATTCTGTCTAAAATCACATTGTCATACTCCAAAATTCGATTAATTTCTTGTTTTTGTGCAGGCGTCGACTTACAAATTTCGGCTTGTTCTGCAATTGAATCGACAATCTCCTGACGATCCTCGACAAAAAATTCCAACTCTTCATAGGAAATCTCTTGAAGATGGTCTACGATCCCCCGGGTGAGTTGATCTAAACTCAGGATTAATTCATCCATGAGCACTTTCAGCCTGTCCCTGGCCTGCAGCGATTTTGGATGCCTGTAACCAAGTTTCCCGAAGTTCTGTAAGGTAGCCGATGGCCTCTTCCGCTTTGTCTGGGCTCTTGCGGATATTGGCTTCCACTAACAAGAAATTCGTATATTCATAAAGTGAGTAGAGATTATTAGAAACTTCATAGGAGTAATCCAATGTACTCATTAATTCACTAACTATAGATTGTGCTTTACCAAAATTAAGACTTGTCTTCTCATAGTCCTGTTTACTGAGTCCATCCATTGCTGTTCTCACGAAGCGAATAGCTCCATCGTACAACATAATTACTAGTTGTGCAGGTGTTGACGTTTGAACAGAAGACTGACGGTATTTCTCATACGGAGATGTAATCAATAATCTCACCCTCTATTTTATAAATTTCTTAGCTGGATGTGGAGAAGAGACTGGAAGACTGTGCCTGTAATTTATTCATTGCCGTTTCCATTGCTGAGAACTGCTTGTAATAGCGTGTTTCGGCATTATTTAACATGGTTAACATATCGCTTATACGAGTGTTATAATCTTTGAGCTTCTTACCCATAACACTCTCTTCTTTATAACTACTAGTAAGATCGCCTGAATATTTATTAGTACCCGCCCTTTCGGAAATGCTATTCAATGCATCGCTTACTCTAGCAGAAAGCTTGTCAAATAATCCAGTATCAGGAGAACTTTGTGGTCCTTGAAGTAAGTCCATGACTCCTTGCGAATTATTATTAAGTGCAGTTCTCAGTTTGCTTTCATCCAAGTACAGCTTACCTTTTTCAAAGTATGACCCTGTAGTAATACCAATATCACTAAGATCACCCAGCTTTTCAGTAATGTCCATCCTCATTGAGGATAAGATCGTCTTAATAACATCGTCGTTCTTCAATAAGCCGCTTTTTGCTTTTTCTGTCCAAGCCGTAATATCAGACTCTTTCATATCTTTCTTTTGATCATCAGTCAACGGAGTGAATGTACGATATTTAGCTTCATCTATCTTAGCATTTAAAGAAGTAATCAACGCGTTGTAATCATCGATGAACCCCTTTACAGTAGCCACTGCCTTATCCGTATCAACTTGTTTAGAAACTTTAGCAGGAGTATCCGTACCATTAATATTTGTCGTTGCAAGCAACGTTAACTGAACACCATTAACCGCGAAAGAGTTACTATCATTTTCCAAACTAGTCCCATTAATTGTATATTTAGCCACTACACCTTCGGTAGTAGCAGTTCCTTTGACTAAATTAGCTGCAGTACCACTGATAGTCTGCTCCACTCCACCAGAGGTAACTACTAGCTGACCTGAAACAAGGCTAGCCGTTGCGCCACCTAAAGTAGCCGTATTCGTATTGATGTAGGAAACCACATCCGATAAGCTCTGATTTCCCTTAAAGGAGAGGTTATTCGTTCCAAACTTTAATGTGAAATCTTGTGTGTTAGCATCTGTAATGCTTGTACCATATAGTGAATTTTGCAATTGGGCAAGTGTCGTTGAGTCACTCTTGCTGGAAAACAAATTCAGCAAGGAAGTATCTGCTCCCAAAACTACCTTTCCTTTTGCTGCTGCTGTGATTGTTGCTTCCGTTGGTGGACCGCTGCTTTTGGCAGCCAGGGAAAACTGTCCAGTAACCTCATCAAAGGTAGCCGTCACATTTGCAGTACTACTGTTAATGTTAGCGATAACTGAAGAAATAGCGGTATCTCCCGAAAATGAAAAAACTTCACCGTTTACTGTTAGTTTATAGCCTTCTGTTAGGACTGTACCGCCCAACTTTGTCTGTAATTGTGAGAGTGTTGTTGATGTTGTAAAGTTAGAACCTGCCCCTGAAGTCTTCACAGTAGTCTTTGTAGCAAGTTGTGTTACACTGACATCCATATCAACTCCATTAGCTGTGGCTAAGGCCGTTGCTTTTACGGCATTCGTGTTACCACTTACTACTGATTGATTCGTGTTTAAGGCTTCATTACGGCCGTATTTATCTATAAGTTTATTACTGCGAAAGTCATACAGTTTGCTGTTTATTTCTCGGTAACTGTCTCTAGTCCAATTTAAAATAGTTTTCTGCTGATTCAGTTTATCCAATGGAGCTTTTTTAGCAGCCATCATACTCTTAACCATACTATCGATATCCATTCCCGAAAAACCATTAATTCGAGTTACCAATGTTTTTCACCTCTGATTCTATATCTTCTCGTCAACCAATATACCTGCGATTTCCATCATCGAGGCCACTAAATCTAGTGTTTTCTCAGGTGGTACTTCACGAATAAGCTCCCCCGTATCCTTGTTTAGCACTTTCACCATAATGTCATGAGTTTTCTCATGAATACTGATTTCTAAAGTTGTCTGAGGCCCTTGTAAGGATTTAACTGCCCGTTCGATTGTCTTAATCAATTGCTCTTCGGCCATAGAAATGTTAGCGCCTTGCCTCTCTCTGGTGTTCAGGTCTTTGACATCCTTAATATCCGAAATGGACACAGCATCTTTGTTCAATGAAGCTCCCAATATCGGTGCAGACGATCCATTAGTAGACAATGCATCAGACTTAATTTGCCCTTTTAGAACTGTGCTAGTAGAAAGAGTTAACTGTACATTCATCAAATCCCGACCTCCAAAGAACCTTAATTATATATAGTATATATCGGTTGCTAATTGGGATTGTTTAGGTTATAGCAATAACTACTCTTCCTCATAAGTTAACTAAAGCACTTACCTGGATTTAATGGGTTATATACGGAGCGAAAATGTTATGCAACTCCTTTTTCCACAATAAAAAATTTGGTACGACCTGGTTCATTAATTCAATCTCCAACAAATCCCAATTCTCATTATTGAAATGCATAACAGCTTCTAAAAGAGAATCTTGGAACTGTGAATTAACCGTATGTAAGTCATTTTCACTTAGAAATCTGGAAAACGTATCTATACGTAAATTTATCACCTTGTGTGCATCTAATATATCCTGCATTACTACAGTAGCATCATTATAGTTCTTGTCCGATACCTTATCAGCGATAAAACTAAAACCTTCGTCTATTGAATCGCAAATTCCCAATAAATTTTCCATTAACTGAAATGAGCTAATTAAATTATAATCCGTTTTTATATTGTCCGTTATGGTAACGTTCATTGTAAAATCGTCCCTAAAACTAAAAATATAGTTTTTATTACCGCAATTCAATGAATTAACTTCACTATTAAAGAATTCGTTTTCGCTCTTTTCTTTCATCAATCCATATTCCTTGTCCTGTTCGGCGACGTGGTCAAATAATTTGCGTAAAGATGCATCCATCGCATGTGCATATTTTTTGAAAAGCGTACCATCCAGATCACTCATTCCGACTCGTTTATAGTAAGTGGAATTATAATTGGATAATAGGGCCACCATTTTATCTTTATCTTTCACCGAGGCAATTTGATCCTCTTCGCAATGAAAAATATAATAACGTGTATCCGATTTAACCCTATGCTCTCTAATTAACAGGTTACGAACTTGCTTATGTGAATCCCCAAAATAGTTAGGTGATGTTTCATCCATGATCGTCCAAGGATTATTATATGCAAATGGCACTGTATAAAATTTGTTATTGTGATTGATCGTAACAACATAATCATCTTCCAATATTTCTCTACCCACGATATATTTCATTTCGGAACGTGAAAATCCTGAGTTGTCAATTATGACTGAGAATGTCTTGGGCGCAAATTTGCCACAAAGCATCGCAATATAACCGCCGTAAGAACTACCGTAAGCAATTATTTTCCTCTTATTTATTGCAGGGTATCTTTTGAGAACATCGCCAAGCACAGTAAGGTTATCTAGAGCAGGTAAAAAACCAAAGGACTGATACTCATTCCGTTCCGTGATCTTCAAAGCTTGACAGTAAGGGTCTAACTGGGATAGCCCTTTACTTTCTAGTAGTTTTCCTACCCTCAAATAAAAATCGTTATCAGTTAAAATATTATGCCAGTAAGCACTTGGAACTCCATAAATCTGTTCCATATTATGAATGAAGTATTCATCCAATTTCGTCTCGCTTCCTCGGTATATACCAAAATAATTCAAAGAAACTACTATACAATTATATTTTTCTGCAAGGTATGGATTTAATTTTTCTAATTGATAAGTTGAATTAGCAATTCCGCCAAACCCTGGGATAGTTATTATTAGACCGGTTTCATTAGTTACGCCTTCAACTGGTAACGTGACATAATAGTCCAGCTCGTTTCTGCTAAAACCCAATTCAATATCTGCGTGCGGTTGAACTTTAAAACATAATGTCCCAAAATTTCGGCCCCCGATTTTATGCAGTATGCATGTTAATTAAATGATAAGACGAGTAGTGACATCATAAAACAGGCGTTTTTATTTAATGTAACTACCATCGGATTCGAGCTGATAGCCATATATTGCTTTTTAAATTTCGCCATATACCTATCTTCTACCTAATAAGTACTCACAAAAAAGGAAATCTTCCTCCGTATCTATATCATTGGAACGATTCCTCGGCATCANNTCTGCTACATATATAGCCCCATTTGTATAATAAACATCCGGTAGTTCTTGGCGGCGTTCTATTTCCTTTTTTTGCACAATCAATTGCTTCAAAATATTATTTTCTTTCAATGTATACATCCAGTATGGCGATTCATTAGTTTTTGCAACACTAACACAGGCAGGTGCTCCCATATTCACTATGTTTTCAATACATCCATCAATATCTTCTACTAGTCTTAAGGGAGAGGTCGGTTGTAACAATACTACGTAATCAAAACTAGGTAACTGATTTATAGCATGCAGAACTGGATCGATTCCTGGAGTTGCATCTTCAGATAAATGTTTAGGACGAATAAAGGGAACATCACACCCCTGTGATCTAGCAATTTCAATAATCTTATGGTCTTCAGAAGATAGTATGAGTCTGTCAATATACCTGGATTTTTTTGCTTCCTCTATTGTCCAAGATATAAGTGGTTTACCTGCTAATTTTTTTATATTCTTGTGAGGAACACCTTTAGATCCCCCACGTGCAGGAATAATGGCAAGGATTTTTTTATTACCGATCATACAAATACTCCCCTAAAATCACCGATTGCTTTCTCATAATCATCCACTCTCCCAATATCAAGCCAATACTCTCTTAATGGAAAAGCTGAGACACCACTTTGCATATCCATCAATTTCTTAAATAAGTCAGGCATATCATAAAATTCGTCCTGCGGCACGTACTGAAGCACGTGAGGGTCCAGCACATAAATTCCTGCATTAACAAAACTTTTATGAACCGGTTTTTCAACAATAGAAAGAAGACGATGATTATCCGTTTCAATAACCCCATATGGAATCTGATATTCATACTCTCTCACACATATTGTTGCAGCTGATTTGGTATCACAATGAAACTCCAATAACTGCTCATAATTTATTTTGGTCAGTAAATCACCGTTCATAACAAAAAACGGAACATCCGGTTTTTCAGATAAAAGCGATAAAGCACCCGCAGTACCTAGTCTCTTATCCTCCTCAATGTAGTCTATGTTCACACCTAAGTGCTGACCATTTTGGAAATAAGCTTGTATAATTTCTTTTTTATAATTAACTGATAAAATAAAGTAAGTAAACCCATAATTTTTAAAACCCTCTATTATCGTTTCTAAAATAGGCTTGTCTCCAACTTTAAGCATTGGCTTTGGAATATCATCTGTATATGGGCGCAAACGGGTTCCAAGACCACCTACCATCAAAACGACAACATTTTCTTTTTGCAATACTTCTGCAATGTCATCGGCAAAGAGTATACGCTGCACCTGGTGATTGTTATTCAAAATAGGTAATTGTCGTAACTGTCTAGTTCTCATTAACTCTTTGTAAAAAAATGTCCTTTTTCCTTGCTTTTCGTATATAGGTGAACTATTCATTACTAACTCAATCGATGAGTCAAGCGGGAAACCTCTTAATATTCCTCGGCGAATATCACCATCTGTCACAGTTCCAAGCAATCTACGATCTTTATCAACAACAACTGCAAATTGCAAAGAAGATTGATCAATAATTTTCATCGTCTCAATAACAGTCAGCTCAGGCGCAATTAATATTTCCTGCCAGTTATCCATCTGCTACGCCCCTTTCCGATGAAATAATTTATCCTTAGATCGAAGTAATCAAATTTTCTCACCCGTTACAATCCACTCAATCACTTTTTCATTCAAATTGTTATACGTTCTTTCAAGTCTTTCTAGCTCAACAATTTGAAATTTATTCAAAAGTTCTTCCATATCCTCTTTCGATGCAAAACGGCTCAATCCCTTATTGTTCAAAGGGCCTTCGTTAGGAATCCAAGTGTTAGGACCGACTTGTTGGCCTGTTCCGTCTCCCCAACAACCTGACGCAAAAGCTTTGCTGAATATTTTCCCATTTTGTTTCAAAACTCTATGAATTTCATTATATATGTTTACAGAATTTTCGTATGAATTAGCGTATATCGCTTCATTATCAATTACAGCATCGAATATGGAGCTTTCATAGGGTAATGAAATGATATCACCCACTCTAAGTTCCCCATTCCACCCCTTAACTTCATCGTTCAATCTGGCCTTAGCCTTTTCAATTGCCGTTTCGGAACCATCTATTCCATACACTGAAAAACCTTCTCTTGCAACAAACCATAAATTCGCCCCGGTACCACAACCTACCTCTAGTATTTTGATTTCTTTTCTAATAGGAGATTCATAGAAGTTGCGTGCAATAAAGCGGATTAAATCTTCCGAAGGATACTTTCCCCACTCCTGAGTTTTAAATATATGTTCCCACGTTTGATCCCAAGCCATTTCACTTAGACCTCATTTCTTAACGATAGAATAAAATAAACTGTTCTTTTTGAGGATTTTTTTTAATGTATTCGGATTTATATTCTTCATAAATAGTTCGATCATGCTTATAGTTACCAATAAAGAAGGGAGCATCCTGCTTTGAAAATCCTCTCTTAAAAAAGAGCAGAGAATTTGAAATTGAGCCGTCTGTCCCGCCACCTAAGTATAGTGACTGAATATTTAGCTTTCTTGCATATTCAGCAAACTCGTATATTAACAGATTTGTTACGTTCTTTTCTCTACCTTCTGTATTAGAAGTAGAAAGGTGATATTCTGCTATATGACCGTAGATAAAGAAAATTGCAGCTCCAATTACCTCACCTAAGTTATTTTCTGCATTAACTAAGTAAACAGCATTATTCTGTAACAGTTCTACAAAGTATTCTTTATTAAAAAAATAATCATCTCCTGCATTTTTTTTGGTCATTAACGAAGTATACATATCAATAAACTGCTGTATGTTAGCATTAGATTTTAACATGGATATCCTAACGTTCTCTTTCTGAGCCTTCCTAATAGCTGTACGCACTCGAGTACTAAATTGATCTAACAGTTCTTTTTGGGTGGTCAAATCTATATTTACGGTCTGTCTATTTTCTTTGACTTCTCCGTAATAATTCAAATAATTATTCAGTAGTGGATGAAATCTGATGAATTCGACAATGACTTTTTGATTAAAGCACCACTTCTTATAATTCCTAATACATTCACTAATAAAAGATTGTTCGCCCGAGAATAATGGTCCTCCATAGCCATAAGCTGACTGGATATCATAATATGCCGTACCTGGAACTCTTCCAAGGTGGAAAGCATGATAATAAATATTCCCATTATCCTCCTGAGCGAAAAAAATAGGTCGTAAATCTTTTTTATACACGGCATCGTTAATAACATATAGGGGATGAAAATAAAAAGATTGCATTGCAGCTGGTAACTTATTGAATATAATTATGGCCTGCTCAGTGGAAACTATCATACCAATGTGATTTGCTGATCATTATCATAATCTTTTGGTGCGTTTTTCTTTAACACATTCCAATATTCAAAGGGTGATATTCCGGTTCCTGGTCTCTTAATGGTTATATTTTCAGCAGTCAATTTTTCACCTTGTTTGATTTTTTTCAGTGCAACGATACTCTTCCGCGCGATATTAAGATTCTTCAACTCCGATTCCGAAGGAATCTTCACACCTGAACCTTTAGCTAATTCTACTTGTCTAATTCCTCTAATCATTTCATTCAATTCTTCCGGTGAGAGAGAGGCTTTATGATCGGGTCCTTCAGCTAGTTTGTTATATGTGATGTGCTTCTCAATTACAGNNGGCAACAGCTGCAATTGGTATTGCAATTCCTTCCGTGTGATCAGAGTAGCCAACCTGCAATCCAAATGCAGTGCTCATTGTATTCATAGCCAATAGATTCACATCCTGAACAGGTGCAGGATACTCCGTAGTACAGTGCAGTAATGTAACCCTCTCTTTCAATAACCGCTGACCTTCCGGAGAAATAAACGCTGCTTTAAACGCCTCGATAGAGGGTATTTCTACTCGTCCCAAAAATCCGAATGCTATTACACCAAGCGCAGATTCAATCTCGCTTAAAGTTGACATACCTGTTGATAAAATGATCTTAGGTGACTTTTGTGCAATATGATAAATTAAGGGTGCATTGGTGATTTCGCCGGAGGGTATTTTAATTGTATCGATTTGCAAATGATCAATTAAAAAATCAGCACTCTCTATGTCGAACGGAGTTGATAAAAATTCAATATTGTGATCATCGCAATATAATTTCAGTTCTGAAAATTGTTCAAACGAAAGTTCTAATTTCTTTACCATCTCAAATTGCGACTCTTCGACACCAGTCGTTTCTATTTGATACTCAGCCTTAGGCGCGTCCATACTAATTACATTCTCTGTTTTAAATGTTTGAAATTTCACCGCATCTGCCTGAGCATTAACTGCAATATCAATAAGCTTCTTTGCCAAATCAATGTCACCATTATGATTAACACCAGCTTCAGCAATAACATATGTTTTTCTCATTTAATCACCTCTAAGAAGAATTCATGGATTTTTTCTACTACATATAAAATATGTTCTTTATTCATTCTTTGGTCAATCGGGATAGTTAAGATACTAGAACTAATATTCACATCGTCTGTAAACTTTTTCTCTGAAATAGTCCAATGAATAGGGCAGAAAATATTATGACTTATTAAAAACTGACGAAGACTATTACGTAATCCAGCATTAATGAAAATAGGGAACCCTAATGGCACTTCATTATCTAGAATACTTGTGAAAATTGGTTCCAAAAACTTTTTAATAAAGTTATCCCGCTCGATTAACTCATTTAAAAACAACCAATTTCCTCTTCGTTTTTTTATTAATTGCTCAAAGTCCATTCTCTCCATTAATAAAATTGAAAATTCCGACATCCTACTCAATGTCAACCTGCTATCTAATTGTGATTCAGAATACTTGAGCAATGGCAGAAACTCATTTTCATTCATAGATAATGAACGTCTTAGTTTACCTTCTACCTGACCTAACAAAAAATCATCTTCATCACTGGTCAAAAGACTATCTAAATCTTTCTCCATTTTTTCTTTGCTAATCAACAAAGCTCCATCTGGTTGAGGTGTAAACTTTCTATAACTATATATCTTGAAGTCAGACATATCGTTATCAAACTCAGAGAAGGCAGATTGAACACGATCCTCAATAATGAAAAAATGCTGCTTAGATTTTTCTATTTCTAACCATTTTTTTATTTCCTGATTCTCAAATCCAAAATAATGTACATATAAGAAGACTACATTATTCAATCCCTCAGGTAAGTTACCAGGTGTTTTCAAATCTGCACCCATTGAATAAAAATGAATTGTGTAATTTTTTTCTCTAAAAGGCTGTATAACAGAGTCACAGATATAAGCTGGTAAATATGCTGTTTTTTCAACCTCTCTCATTTCTAATTCTTCCAGAGCTAAAAAAATAGCGGAGCGTCCTGTTCCTGTCCATACATAGTGGTAATGTTCTCTAGTTATATCATTAATGCTTCTTTTTTTATCAGAGAGTAATAATGGGACATCAATTTCCATATCACCGCCAACTCTTAACATCGTGTATTTCATTCCTATCTATTTCATATCGTAAAATGATTTTTTAATAATATCTTTTAAATCAATATTCTTTAAGTGGTTCTTAATATCAGTAGATGTTGTTTTTCCGTCATACTTCAGATCTATCTGTCCTAATGAGTTTTGGAACTCTGCCGAAAGGGCTACTCGAATGGAATCTATTATTTCATCTTTATATGGAGCACAGTCTATAATAGAACTCGCTTTTAGTCGACCTTTTTGCCTGTTCCCAATATTAATTGTTGGCTTAGACAAGACTGGTGCTTCGACAATTCCGCTGGAAGAGTTTCCAATAACTAGCGCGCAGTATTTCATTGTGCTTAAGTATCTTAATTGCCCTAAAGAAAAAAATGATTTTACTCGTTCTGGTTGAGCGCTAGTGTATTCATCAATTAACTCATTAATTCTTCTGCCATCCGCATCTGCATTGGACTTGGTGAAAATAATCTTATAATCCGGAAATAAATTCAAGGCAGAGAGCAAGTTTTTCATTTGTTCTTCCGCCGTTTCAATCTCCAATGTTGCAGGATGAAAGGTAATAAGAAAATATTTTGTTAGATCCCATTCAAAAAAAATGCCTAACTCTTCTTTGTTTAGAAAAGTCATTTCTCTTATATTTTCAACACCTGTATCACCTACATTAAAAACCCTATTCGGCTGTTCACCAAGCTGAATCACACGCCTTGTGTACTCCTCATTAGCTGTAAAGTGGATGTGACTCATCTTTGAGAGAGAATGGCGAATAGACTCGTCTATTGCTCCCTCAGTCAGTTCACCACCCGAAATATGAGCAACAGGAATCCGCATGACTAATGCCGATTGCGCAGCACTAAATATTTCAAAACGATCCCCAAGGAGAACCAAAATATCTGGTTTCAAACGTTGAAATGCCTCCGCAAACCCCATTGTAGCAATCCCCATAGATTTAGCGATGGNNCTCATCTATAATAAATCCATCTTCTTCAATTTGCTTATAAGTCAATCCAAATTCGGGTGATAAATGCATGCCTGTAGCAATCAATTGCAAATCTAAATCAACATCCACTTGAATTTCTCGCATTAAACGATACAAAAGTCCATACTCCGCACGTGTTCCAGTAACGATACATATTTTACGGTTAGTCATTAGATTCATCCCCTAGAGGAGTTGATGGGATATTAATTATACGATTCTTCAATTTCCTAGTGACTGAAAGATCTGCCTTCGGACATTGTGAATACGGTTTTAATTCGTCTAGTGGTGTCCAGATCGGGCGGGCCATCACACCCTCACTGTTGAGTGTCTCTAACACAAAATCACGGTCGTAGCGCTCCTTATTAATTAGAAGAGTTTGCAGCCAATAATTGCTTGTCCCAAAAGAAGGCTCTGTAAACAGCTCGACATCTTCTACACCTTCGAACAATTTCTCATAACGCTTTGTTAATAGTCTTTTTGATTTCTGAAATCCTACTATCTTCTCTAGTTGAGCACAACCAAGCGCAGCATTTATATTTGGCATCCGATAGTTATACCCAACTTCATCATGAGTAAATTCCCATCGGTGAGGATTTTTCGCAGTTGTAGTTATATGCTTGGCGTAGTCAGCAAGCTTTTCATTATTAGTTAGAATTGCCCCACCGCCACCTGTAGTTATAANNCCATTGAAGCTGAGGGCTCCTACGAGTCCGAAACCACCTGTATGCTTACCTTTGTAATATGAACCGAGCGACTCAGCCGCATCTTCAACAAGAACAAGATGGTAACGTTCACAGATTTCAATTAACGGATCAAGATCAACAGAATGCCCAAAGGTATGCATAGGAACAACTGCACGAATAATTCTACCTGTTCGCTTGTTCTTCAACTGTCCATTATCAATGATGCCAATTGCTTGAATATGTTCTTCGAGCTTATATGGATCAAGTCCTAAGGTTTGCTTAGATACATCAACAAAATGCGGAACAGCCTGTAAATATGAAACCGCATTAGCAGTCGCTATAAATGTCAATGATGGAATGAACACCTCGTCATTCGCTTGAACACCAGCAATTTTCAGTGCTATATGCAATGCAGCAGTACCATTGACGATGGCAACAGCTCTTTTAACACCTGTGAAATCCGCAAGTCGTTTCTCGAAATCGTCTACATATTTACCTACAGAAGAAACCCAACCAGTCTGTATACAGTCGGTTACATATTGAAGTTCTTTATCTCCAAAACTAGGCTCATGTAGAGGAACGAAATCCTTATTTCCATATATGGACTTTATACTATTAGCGATATGCTGCCATTGATTACTCATATATTATATACATCTGCCTTATAGCTAGATAGGTTAGCCGGATTTATAAACCAATCGATCGTTTCTTTTAGTCCGCGTTTAAAACCATCATTTCCTCCATAGGAGGGTTCCCATCCTAGAAGACTTTTTGCTTTTGAATTATCCGCCCAGAGCCGTTCCACTTCACTTTTTTCAGGACGCAAACGGATATCATCCATTTCTATATCAACCTTTACGCCCATTACTTCTGCAATCGCTTCAACGGTTTGCCCTATAGAAATTTCGTAATTGCTTCCTATATTAATAACTTCACCGATAGCTTTCTCATTATTCATCAACGTAATAAACCCATTTACAGTATCCTGAACATAGTTAAAGTCTCTCGTTGGTGCTAATGATCCCAGCTTAATTTTCTTTTGTCCTGATGCAAGCTGTGTAATAATGGTAGGAATAACTGCACGTGCGGATTGACGTGGACCATAAGTATTAAATGGTCGTATAACCGCCACTGGCGTTTCAAAAGAACGATAGAAAGAGAGGGCCATTTGGTCGGCACCAATTTTCGATGCTGAATAAGGTGACTGTCCCTGTAATGGATGATTTTCATCTATGGGTACATATTGTGCTGTACCATAAACTTCACTCGTAGAGGTATGCACGACCTTTGCTACACCTAGCTGACGGGCAGCTTGTAGAACATTCAAAGTACCTTTAATATTTGTGTCCACATAAGTGTCAGGAGAATGATACGAATAAGGAATAGCGATTAAGGAGGCCAAATGCAAAACCTTGTCGCAGCCCTTCATCGCATCCATAACTCCATGTGGATCTCTTATATCTCCGGCGAATACTTCAAAATCGTTCTTATATGGGGACTGATCGAGCCAACCCCATGAATTAAAAGAATTATAATATACAAAGGCTTTAACTTCATATCCGTCTTCAATTAACTTTTCCGTGAGATGTGATCCTATAAAACCATCTGCACCAGTGACTAGTATTTTTTTATTCTCCCCCATATTTCCACACCTCAATATTCCCTATTTTTAGTTGTTTAAATTATCCTCCAATATCCTCACAATTTCTCCTATTACATAAACACTAGCAGTAAGAAATTCAACTTGTATCTCTTTGTTTCTATTTAAATTTGTAAATGAAAGTACTTGTTCTAAACTGTAAAGATCCCAAAAGGAACTTATCAATATCGGCTGTAAATTATGACGCAACAGCAAATTGCCTATAACATACTCATAAAAAGGGTCTGTATTACTTAACTTATTTAATGTTTTAACTAAATCTATTTCAGAATCTTTATGTGCTATTTTCAAACTTCTAATAACCCTCAATTGATGTTCAAACTCTAATTTCATCTTAGAAAATAAATCTTTTTGCTCTTGTAATACTACCTTCATTTGTATTTTATTAAGAGGATACTCTGCTATATTCTCCAAAACTTCTTTTATGGGTTTTATCTCTTTCGAACAATACTTTTCAGAGACTTCCTTTAAACTTAATTGGTGGGTATAAGAGATTTTAGCTCCCCCTTCAGTCGCATTTATAACATCCAGATCCCCCTTATATATTTCTACTTCGAACCATTTTCGAAAATTATTCCATGTATTAGTGGTCTGGACATCTATTCCATAATATCCTTCTACAAGAATCCCTTCTTGTACGATTGGGAACTTATTAGCGAGTTCTTCATCATCATATATAGTACCTGCCGCATGGGTTTGTTCTGCTTCACTCCCAAAAGCTAAATCCTGACCTATTAATACTATAGGAGAAGCCCCAATGTGTTCTGCAAATCCAAAAGCGACATGTGCACAGGACTGGCCAATACTAATTGAATTATCACCTGAAATCCCAAAAATTTCTTGTAGCCATATGAATTCGCCTACATTTTGTCTTGTCGGAATAATGATATCTCCTTGAAATTCCTCAAAAATCTTTGGATATAGCACAAGCGGTGCAACTAACGTTGTCTCCGCAGGGTATGTCTTATTTTCATAGAAATAAGTATAGGTTTCCCTTTCCCGTTCAATTGAACAAATAAAATCAGGAATTATACCTTCATCACAAAGTCGTTGAGCAATAGTATCCACAGCAATTATAACTGCATTATTTTTAATATCCTTTAATTGCTCAATATTTTTGTTGAGTGATGGGCCCGCTGCTACTACTATTGCTGGTACATTCTTAAAACTATTTTTTAATTGAGAAACATCTTTTGATCTCGCTAAATATTCAATGTTTTTCATATTATGTCTGAATCCAATTAGACTATCTTCAATAGAGTTTCCATACATCATCGTTTTATACTTTACCGTTTCTTTAATTAACTTAACGACTTCGATACATCTATCTACATTGTACTGCCTATAAAAATAGGTAAAGTAAAATTTAATGCATTTCATATAATATAAAAGATTCGTTGAAAATATATTATCAAGAAAAAGCGATAAATTATTCAAATCATCAGCGAAGAGGATCACATTAGGACTTTCAAAAACAGACAAGTCCTTTTCACTTAATGCGTAAGTAAAGAAGTCATTGTTAGGTTCAATAATGATCAGGAATGACTCTTTGCTCATGGTTCGAACAAGTTCCCTAATTTCCTTCACAGATATGATTCCTAATACAAAGGTCAATTCTCTTTTCAGGTGATTAGGCTGACTAGACTTATCAAAATCATTTCTCAATACTAACATCTGACCGTTTGTACATATGACATCATCTCCCTCATCATCTTTTCTTATTGACTCAAAAGAAAAATCATTTCCAGAGTGCGATCTGATCCAATGGTCTGTATTTTGTGATAATACCTCTATATTACAATCTATTAATTTCATATTTCATTCCCCCTTCTCTAAGAAGTTATTATCGAATACATATATAAAGAAAGATAGCCCCACAAAGTGGGGCCAGCGCTTCTTACATTGTTAAAACTTATCAGTATTAATACCGTAAGATTAATATAGAATCTTATCTTAGCAATTGCAGTACGCCTTGCGGTTGTTGATTTGCTTGAGCCAACATAGCTTGAGCTGCTTGAGCCAAGATGTTATTTTTGGTTTGTGACATCATTTCTTTCGCCATATCTACATCACGAATCCGGGATTCCGCAGCAGTCAAATTCTCAGAAGCAGTCCCCAAGTTATTGATAGTGTGCTCAAGGCGGTTTTGCACAGCTCCCAGTTTAGAACGTTCGCTGGAGACTTTTTGAGTCGCTTGATCAATTACTTTAATAGCCACTGAAGCTTGAGATTGCGTCGAGACTTGCAACCCTTTAACACCGAGTGCGGAAGCACCCATGTCTTCAATGGAAAGATTCATAGATTGGCCTGTATTTGCACCAATTTGGAAGTTGGCTGTTCCATCAGTTCTCTTATTTGTTGCAGCAGTAGTCTCAGAGAAAGATGACAATGCATTAGTAGCAGCTGTACGAACGTTACCGCTAGCATCTTTTACAGTTATTGTAAGACCATTGATGGCACCAGCAGTACCTGCAGTTGTTGCTGTAAGAGCTGCTGCACCCGTCGAAGTTACAGCTAACGCATTAACATTAGGATCGGTGGTGGCGCCATCAGTAGTTCCCAAAGCAGCAAGCGTAAATGTACCCGCATCGAAGGAATTAGTAATAGTCGTACCATCTTTTACATAAGAAACAGTAATTTTGTCAGTTGCTGTGATTCCCAGACTATTTCCGTTTTTATCTGCAAGAGCAGTAAGTACAGTATTAGTAGCTACAGCCGGTGGTGGTACTACTGCCCCTGCGGTATTTACTGTAGCAGCCCCGCCTGTTAACGCAGCATTCTGGTTAACATTTGCTCCTGCGGTATTAACAGCGTTACCCATAGAGCCATCTAACAAGTTCTTAGTATTGAATTGGGTAGTTGATTGAATACGATCGATTTCCTCATTCAATTGACTCATTTCTTTTTGCAGCTCGCTACGATCACCCGAAGTGTTCGTGTCATTCGCGGATTGAACAGAAAGTTCACGCATACGTTGCAGGATACTGTGAGTTTCGTTCAATGCACCTTCAGCTGTTTGAATCAAAGAAATACCATCTTGCGAGTTACGGGAAGCTTGATCCAAACCGCGGATTTGGCCACGCATTTTTTCAGAGATTGCCAGACCAGCGGCATCGTCACCTGCACGGTTGATACGAAGACCGGAAGACAATTTCTCAATATTTTTGTTAGTGTTGGCAGTGTTTGCAGTCAGTTGGCGGTGAGTGTTCAACGCCGCGATATTGTGGTTAATAATCATTTGATATTTCCTCCCTGAAATTAAGTTAGTTCCACATCCATGTGGTAAACGCCGAACCATTAAGGTCGGCCGCCCTGCCGGTTCAGCGTCTACTACATATATCGACGGCGGGCATCCAACTGTTTAGAGCATTTTGAATTTTTTTAAAAATTTGTTTGGGAAATTCTCTGAAATATAATAAAAAACCTGAATCCGTAATCAAACGGTACCAGGTTTTGGATTATACATACACCAAATGTCAATTATTCATTCTCATTTACACTACGAAATCGTTGGATCAGTGCATTTAGATCAGTCTGCTGTGGAGCAACGGACTCACGGTTAGCTTCTTGAATCGATAGATAGACTTCTTTACGAAAAATATCGACATGCTTTGGTGCAGAGATACCAACCTTTACCGTATCACCATCCACACTTAAGATCGTCAGCTCTATCTGATCTTGGATGACGATGGACTCTCCTTTCTTGCGGGAAAGCACGAGCATATCATCCACCATCCTTTCCATCGATAACCGACTGTTCTTGCAGTAGATCATGCTTAGTATGATAAGGCGCTTTATGCAATACGATTTGCTTACCAAAGTTCCCTACCGGATTCAATACAATGGGAGCAAGGAGATTAATCGTAGACTGCTCAACATTTTCTTTCAAAGTAATAATGCAACGGACGACCACATCCGATTTAATCTCTAGCTCTTCAGCCTCAACATCCGGCAGTTCAAATTCATAAGTTGGATAGAAAGCAAAGGGATCACCCAATAGAAAGGATAGTCCCATGCTTTTTGCTGATTGCAGATACCAAAAAGGTGTCTCCGCCATGGCAATCAATGCAAATTCAGTTTCTTCCTCAAAACCGGGTAGACCTTTAGGAAAATGATATAATTGCGCTTCATCTACTTCCAGTTTGCCCCAAGATAGTGTTTCTATAATCAAGTTGTTCACTCCTTAAAAGTTTCGCTATGCAAAACTAGCTTCTCACGAAATTCTATTACATTATATAGCACAAAAGCTATAGAGGCGCTTTCCGGCACATCTATAGCTTAAGAAGCTACATTTGAACATTCAATTCGGGTGGAATAAACTGAATCGAAGCGTATTGTTGCATATATATATTTAGCTTGCCACGGGTATATTCGATTTCCGGATTTCGTCTTTCCACCTGAATATCAACTTTCGCAGCTCTAAAATCGATTTGCGGGGCTCTAGTTTCGATGTGAATATCCACATTGTCATAGGATGCTGGACCGCGAATCTCAGGAAATGAGTTGGGCTGAGTATCCGTGCCGTATACTTCTGCAATTGTGTTACCAGGTCTAAAAAACTGAGCCATCCGATTCCCTTGCTCGACCTTCCTGGCAATGCCCTGAAGATACAACTGCTGAATGCCAGAATAAATCCGTCTATTCATATCAAGCATCTTTCCACCATTATAGGCTTCCCATGCTCGAGACTGATCTACAGTAAGCTCGGGCCGAGTGGACTTTACGGTTAGTTCCCCCGGAGTGGTTGTCACATTGACCTCAGCCTTTGGCTGAGAAATCGAATAAGCGCCTGGATCGGCATCAATCCCAATCACAGCAGGTGTCTGACGAATTTGTAATATCGACTGAAGCAACGACAACCACCTCCGTTATCTGATAAAGTCTACAAGTGTTGTGGAAATAATCTTTGCACCCACAGACAAGGAAGCATTATAAATATTCTCTTGAATCTTCGAATTCATAATCAAACCTTCGTAATCGGCATCCTCTGTCTTTGCCTGCAGATCCGTCAGGTTAATATTCAGATCACTAAGCCGATCCTGCATCAATTCAACGCGGTTAGTCTTTGCCCCTATTTCGGAACGTGCCGATAAAATAGTCTCCATACGCGTATCGATTACATCTAGTTGACCCGATACAGCCTTAAGATCACCAGCCTTTAACCCAGCTGAAAGATTATTAATAATTGCAAACAGATTATCTGCATCCCCAGTGTTACCGAATACGTCATTACCAGTCGTACTAATAGGCATACGCACATCTTCACCTACAATAAACTGAATTTGCCCAGCATCCGTAGTAATCGGCTTAGATATATCATATGTACCATCTGCACCTTTAGCAAAATCATAAGGTTTAGTGTTATATTGCTCTCCATTAAAGATATACTTGCCGTTCAGCGTACTGTTAGCAATATCCACAAGTTGGTCTTTTAACTGCAATACTTCTGCATTAATACTATCAAGTGCTGACTGCGGATTAGTACCTGTCGAAGCCTTTACTGTCAATTCACGAATCTTCTGTACAACGTCCCCACCTTGTCCTAGGACTGTATCATTATAATCAAGCCATGAAAGTGCGCTATCTACATTCTTAGTATATTGTTCATTAGAGGAAAGCTCCGCACGGTAACGCAGGGAATACGTGATCCCAACCGGATCATCGGAAGGTTTGTTGATTATGCGTCCGCTGGAAAGCTGTAATTGTGTATCGTTCATTGTACGTGCATTACGGTTTAGGTTAAGCAGAAGCTGTGAATTCATCATGTTAGAGGTTACTCTCAACATACGCTATATCTCCTTTTATCTGCCGACTGTGCCGGTGGAATTAATCAATTTGTCGAGCAGTTCATCAAAAGTAGTCATAAAACGCGCTGCGGCACTATAAGCATGCTGGAATACTAGCATATTCGACATTTCTTCATCTAGAGATACACCGCTAACAGATTGACGACGGGAGTTAACCTGCTCTACCAAATAATCCGAGTTATCGGTCTGACGCGCAGCCTCTTGTGATTGAATACCCAGCTGACCAACCATAGATCCCAGAAGGCCGCCAACAGTATTGCTCACGCTACCGTCCGGCGTAGTAAATTTACTATCCTTCAGATTGGTTAATAAGAGCGCCAAGGTGTTATTTCCTTTAACGACTTGTGTAATCCCAGCTGCATCAACAGTTGTGCGCAGTGAGGTTGCAAATAAATTAACATCTGCAGCAATTTCCGGATTCAGCTTGATCGTTCCAGCGTCGCCGGATGTTACAAAGAAATCACGCCCGGAGCTTCCGTCCATCGCATAACCTAGCTTATGAACTCCGTTTAGCCCTTTAACAATGGTCTTGACGTCCTCATACATCGTTGCTCCCTTAGGCATTGCTTGACCTGCAGCCAATGTAACTACGGTGCCATCCGCTTGTGTAATCTTAGCATCATTAGTCAACACCGTACCCTCAGGAAGATTGGAACCTGCTGGTATTGTAATTTCTACGTTACCAGTAGCAATCGTACTAGCCATATCGTTGAGTTGTTTCTTGTAGTCGGTAACATAAGTATTTTTGGAGAAAATCAATCCGTAAGCCTCGCCGCCCTTCAACGTTCCAGAGGCATAAGCATTATTAAGAAATGCACTATCTACGGTTGCAGTAACTTCTCCACCCTCTACCAGTGGCTGTCCACCCAGAGAAACGTTATAACCAGCTTCCGTCTCCACAACGGTAATATTAGCAATCTTAGATAGCTTGTCCGCCATAAGATCGCGTTGATCGCGTAAATCATTGGCCTGATCGCCCATACCCTCAATCTTATAGATTGATTTATTCAAGTCTGCAATAGCGGTTAGGTAGCCCTGAGCTTCCTTACCTTTAACTTCAATATTAGTGGTAAGATCGCGATCCAGATTATTAAGCTGCGTACTCATATAATTCATAGCATCGGTCAAAGATTGTGCAGTCTGTACTACAATCTTACGAGCGGTAGGGTCCTCCGGGTTCTTACTAAGATCTGACCAAGATTTCCAGAAGTTATCCAGCACCGTACGAATTCCTGTATCCGATGGTTCATTAACAATCGCTTCTAGTTTAGAGAGGGTATCCGCTTGAAGTTTCCAGTTTCCGAATGCAGAATTCTCACCACGGTACTGATCATCCAGAAACATTTCTCGAATCCGATCAATAGATGAGAATTCCACCCCTGTGCCCATTTGACCAGGAACGGTAGATTTATTAAATCCGTACGCTTCAATTGGTAAAGCGGCCTTCATATTAACACGTTGACGGGTATAACCCTCTGTATTCGCGTTTGCGATATTGTGTCCAGTTGTATTAAGAGCTGCGGTCTGAGTAAAAAGGCTGCGTCTCGCCGTCTCTATCGAGTGAAATGTGGATGTCATGCTGCTTACTCCTCCTTATGTTCTGCTCCGGCAGAACACTTCATCAATACAATTCTATCCGCGTGCATCAAAAATGCCCGGCCGATTTACGCTATTGCCCTTATCGGACGGATGATGATAAGTGATCTCCTGATTCGGTCTTCCGACCAGCAGATCCAAAGAATAATCTATAAAAGTAAGCGACTGCTCTATCAGCTTCTGATTAAGCTCATTTGCTTCTTTCAAGCGGTGCAAAGTGCCAGAAAGCTTCTGCTGAATATGCAGCAGTCGTGCCTTATCTTCAGGGTCAAATATAAGCCTGGACAGCTCGGTTAGGTTCAGGTTCAGGTTGGAACGAATACCCACGCCTTGCAGAACGGTATATGCAGCCGCGATTCGCTGCTCCTCGAGCTGTCCAATCAGCTTCATTAGCTTGGACTCACGGTTCAGGATGTCGATCAATGCATCCACCTTGTTGTCCATAATCGTCTGTTTTTTCTCAGCGGCCAGATCCAGCATTTGATTATGCACTTCGTCCAGCCGCTCCAATAGTTCTATTAATGTCGTCAATGCCATGGATGGTTTCACCTAATTCTCGGAGGATTGCTTAAAGTAAGGGGCGAGTTTCTCTGCTAGCTTAGCTGCATCTACTTGATAGGTACCTGCGGAGACCTGTTGCTTCAAACTGTCGATCTTAAGTGCGCGTTCAGCATCATTGCCAGAGTTCTGTGCTTGCAAGAGCTGAATTGCTTCATCAGAGATCGAAACCTCATCCTTGCGTGTACTTTTCTTCATTTGTTCCTGCCTTTGCGCATCCGCGCTGCGTTGATACGGATTAATCGCGTTAATTCGTCCGGTCTCGTTAATTTTCATAACTTCCACCTACTTTCTAATACAAAAAAGCCGATAATCTTTACTAAGTTTATCGGCGTAGATTGAAACATTCTTTATAGCTGCAAACGTTATTTTGCAGATTTTATAGGCCACGCATTTTGTCTATAGCGCGATATGCGCCGTCTGTTGTCTTTTTGGTAGCATCCTCAGCAGCACTTTCCTTGGCGGCATTGGTGAGATCCTTCCTGAGCCGAGTACGACAGCTATCACACATATGCCCATCACGAATCAGCGTTCCACACACCTCGCAGGGATACATCATATTAGGTGCATTAGCTATAGATATCCGGCCTTCTCGAATAAAGCGGGTTATTTCCTTAATAGAAATCTCCGTAGCATCGGACAGCTCTTGAATGTTGGTTCCTTTGTTCTCCCGCAAATAATCCACGCAGATCTCATATTCATGCTCCAGCTCTTTGATGCAGGGCTGGCACAAACCCATAAGATTCTTAACAAACAACCGGCCGCACCTTGGACAATTGTCTAGATTCATAACAAGCAGCCGCTCCTCTCCGTACATTCTGTACAATGCATAATATTCTTATGCTCCTAGATTACATGATTGCAGAGAATTCGTCTATGGGACGAGAGAAACGCTATTAAGCGCTTGGATCTCTTCAAAAAATGAATTGGCTGTTCACAATCATGCATTTCGCTCCCCTTAGGAACGTGCCCAAGTTAAGCTATAGACCTCTACCCTATAACCATAATCTGAACCCATCTGTTGTATAATCGCAGCGCACGCACGAATAGTACTGCCCGTTGTATAAATATCATCAATAATAACAATCTGAAGAGGACGATTTAGAGGTACTTTCCTTTTCAGCCAATTCGCAAATTGTGTTGTTACTGCCGGATTCTCTGAAAAAGCATGCTTCATATCCGCTAGTCGTTCTGCCCGACTCTTAAAGCTCTGTTTTCCCGTATGGTGTGTGCGGATCAGTAGCGGAAGCTGTGGAACCTTCCTACGTCTAGACAGTACATCAGCCAATCTTTCTGCTTGATTAAATCCTCGCTCCATAAGCCGAGAATCACTAACAGGCACTGGCACTAACAAATCAGCAGACCAAGAGCGATGGATGTTGGATGGTTTCCGGGATAAAATAGCACTCTGATTCTCTTTTTTCAGAGTTAAATAAGCACTATCTAGCATGAGACCAAGTAAAAGGGCATATCGTTCATTTCCGCGATATTTATACTGACCCAGCCATTCCCGCATAACACTAGTGTAGGCTACTGCACTCCGGTTGCACACAATCGGTGAGGGTTCACTATTGCGGGTACAGTCAGGACAACCCACATGCCGGCCACATTTCAGGCAACGAGGGAAACGTATCCAAGGAATGGATTCTACGCAAATCCTGCAAACTCCAGGAAATTGTGAGGATCCAGGGTTACGTTTTCCGCAGGTTATGCATGGAGTTACAGAGGGGGACAAGAGGGACTGAAATTTGCTTAACCATGAGAACATGGCGTTCATCTCGGCGTCTCCTTGCTAATATATCCTTTACGACGAGCGATAATGTTCATAGTACGAATCTGGGAGATTGCTCCACGCTGGGATCGGGTCCATTGGGGAGAGGCAAATACTCCACGCCCAGCAGGATCATCCTTAGATCGCCCGTCACGCCCCGCCATCTGAACCAATGAAGCTTCGTCAAAAAGATTGCTGTCCGCATCCAAAATAAATACATCGCTGCGTGGCACTGTAACTCCTCGTTCCAGAATCGTAGTAGTTACTAACAGGGAGATAGCGCGGCTGCGGAAAGCGGTTACCTTCTCAGCTCGGAAGGGATCTTTGGAGGAAGTACCCTCAATAACTACGCCGGGAAAGTTCCGACGAAACAGAACCAGTAATCCTTCAATATGTGCAATACGAGACACAAAGCAAAAGATTTGTGCCTCTCGCTCGATCGACTTACGAAGCGTATGTATGAGCGGTCTCGGTAAATTCCCACGCTTCAGGCATGTTTGAATGGATGTCATGGTCAGATGCTGCGGCACAGGCAAGGGATGACCATGGAAGCGGACAGGCACTCTGGCATGTGGAAGTCTGCCTGAGCGGACTAACCGCTGCATTTCTTGTGGTGGTGTGGCTGATAAGTAGATAAAAGAACCATCTAGCTTGCAGGCTTGTTCTGCGGCATAAGCCAACATAGGATCATTGTGGTAGGGAAATGCATCCAGCTCGTCAATGATTACGAGATCAAAGCCTTGATGGAAGCGCAGCAGCTGATGGGTGGTCGCANNGGGGGGGGGGGGGGGCGGGGAGCGGGGGAGCCCCCCCCCCCCAGCTTTCTGCGCTGCCGCCATAAAGCACGGCGAGAATCTCCGCCGGGAAAGCCCGGGCGAGGCGTGGAGCGAGCTCGAGTACGACGTCGCGCCGCGGCGTCGCTACGAGCGCCCGCCCACCGGCGGCGAGCACTGCCTCTAGGAGCGGGAAGATCATCTCGGTCTTCCCGGCTCCCGTCACCGCCCAGAGCAAGA
Source organism: Paenibacillus sp. UBA6285 (assembly GCA_002438345.1). GTDB lineage: Bacteria > Bacillota > Bacilli > Paenibacillales > Paenibacillaceae > Paenibacillus_AQ. The sequence continues at coordinate 112 of DJUJ01000039.1, read as the reverse complement.
ACCGCTCTGGGCACGGTTTGGCGGAGCGCTCACGCCGCTCCGACAGAAAACCCAGCGCAGCGCCAGCGGCTCCCGCCTGCGCTGGGCTTAACCCCCACCGGCCTGCGGCCGC
>DJUJ01000213.1 GCA_002438345.1 Paenibacillus sp. UBA6285 | reverse complement strand
ATGGGTAAAATTGAATTGAATAAGATAACCAAGATGTTTTCTGAGTTAGAGTCTATACCTGACCCTAGTATTCCTAGCAAATTTTATTTTGATAGAGCGGCTCAAAGACTGGTGGTTTGCTTGGTTAGAGAGGGCGGGAAGTTCCCAGAAAGAACTGCATTTGAATCATGATTATCCTGGTCTTCAAGTGAAGGGTTTTACAAGTTGTGGGGGCTACCCAGTACCGAGTGAATTCTTTATTAAACCAGTAACACACTTACCCTATGTAATACCCGTATAGAGATTTCGTCATTTCGTTTGTACGCACAATAATGCTTGACAATTATAACCTAAATAACGCTAAAGTGTTACATAGAACAGGTCGATTATGGTCAGAGATCATCATGATTGGCCTGTTTTTTGTTATCTTTATTTTATTGCGGTTTTTTCAAAATTTATTGGGAACTGTAGGATACCCTTGAGCGATAGTTAGGTAAGAAAGTTATGAATCAGGACATTTAAGATGGATAGTTTAATAACAATAGTAAGGTCGGTAAAAAGATCAACAACATAATTGCCTATTGCAACGATGATTACATAGTAAAAACTAACTGATGACGACCAGTCGAAATATAAAGGTTAGAATTTCTTTTATGCTGACTGGTTTGACCAAAAATATAGTCCGGAAATTTCAAAAAAATCTTAGTAGGGCTGAACATGTAGGAAATACAAATCTAGATAAACCTCACTGTAATCATATATATAATTTTTGGGATAATAATCCGATAATAAAAGGATACATCTAATATATTTGGCGATATATTGAATTACATAGAGCATAACTTGTCATCTGTAAAACTCTTTAGGAAGCATTATAAAAGTGAAGTGGGGATACAGTGAAAGAGAATATCTATGCGCAATACAAAGGTGGCGAATATATTAAAACGGTTAACAGGAGTGAGTTAGCAGATGTGTATAAGTAATGTTACAACAAGGACTACAAAATTGAGCAGTTAGGTATGGAGCTTGTAGATAGAGGTGTAAATCAAAGTGGGTTGATAAAAGCGGAGGGAGGATATGTACAANNGATAGTGATCCTATGGTGAAGAAGCTCCGGGAAATGATCCAAAAGTCTGGCATAGGATCGGTAGACTCTGATCGCGAAGGCGCAGACGGCCTACAAGGTCTATGAGGCGTTTGGAAACCAGGCTCAAATGGAGGCCGTACAAAAGATCTTTTAGGGTGAAAAAAGTATTTTTCGAGTTCATTTTTATATTAAAATAATTACTTAAAGGAAAGGTTAATAATGGAAACAAGCAAAGTTACATTGAGTTATGATGGATTGGCTGGACAGGCAAAAATAATTAAAAATTACGGTACAGAAGTAGACGGATTAATTAAAAAAGTTATGACTACAATGAAAAATCTCAACAGTGTTTGGGAGGATGAGGCAGCAAAGGATTTTACAAATAAGGTGGAAAAATTGAAGCCGACATTCGATAAATTCGCAGAGTCACTTCAGGATCTTGGAGATCATATGAATAATGTATCAACAAAGTATAAAGATCTTTCCAATGCGGTTAAGAATTCGCAAAAATTCTAATATAGTTTTTGTATAAACCGTACTTCATGAGCCCCACTACATAAGAATGCAATTAGAAGCAAGCAGGGGGAAACACATGGCGTCAACGAAGCTTACATTTAACGTAGATGAAGTCGAGCGCCTGCAGACGAAAATAAGACAGGTAAGCCAGGACACCAATCGGTTGTATCTCCAGTTGAAAGGTCAAGCTAGTAACTGGAGTGGTATCCCATTAGGATCAAACCAGGTGCAGGCGCAGATAATTATCAACGAACTGACGGTAGAAGCGGAAAAATTGGAAGACATCATTCGAGGCGCGATAAAAGGTGTTCAAGGCGCACAGGATGAGAATAAGCGGCAGGCCAATCAACTTTTTCAGCAGCTCGGTGTTCTTGGCGGTATGTTCGAAAGGTTTGGGGGCGGAAGTGCAATAGGGAAGTCTTCTATCCCGACGACGGCTCAGAAAGCAGTCACGAATCTGATCACCTCGGTTGCTACTCTGATGGGTTGGGATGAGTTGAAGAGGGATCCTATGGTGCAGAAGCTCCAAGCAACTGTTAAAAATTCAGGACTGGGAACGATCGACTCCATAGCCGCTCAAAGCAAGCTGAAGGATATCTACCTGGCGCGGGATCAGATCGCGAAGGCGCAGACAGCCTATGAGGTATATCAAGCGTTTGGAAATCAGACTCAAATGGACGCAATGCATAAGCTAGCGGAAGACGTACGCAAGAAGCTGGAATCCTTGGGTATAAGCGAAGTCCAGTACCAGGCGGGTAAGGATCTAAGCACTTATTTTAAGAAACCAGTGGTTAAGGCGTGTGATTATGATCCGTCGATTACTAGTAGAAGCGTGCCACTAGTGCAGAATGAAGCGTATCAGTTGCTACTACGGACGGCAATGGATAAAGGGGAGAAGGGAGCCTGGGCAAAAGGCCAACTGGAAGGCATTCAAACCACCATGGAACAGATGATTGCTACTGGAGTAAGTCTGGGTGTGCACGTGATGACAAACCAAGGTGGAAAGGCTTGGGGAGATGTTATAAAATTGACTTCGTCAGTCGCCCAACTGGATTCCTATAATCTGTTTAGAAAGAATAAAACGGAGGATCAAGCAAAACCCGAGGATTCTAAAAATGCCTTTTATAAATCGATAGACAGTTTTAAAGAGATTGGAACGGGTTTTGTAGGTACATTAAGAACTCGTGCGAATAAGGCCACAGACTCCCCTTATGACTTTTTCAACTGGTTAACGTTAGGGATAACAGGAGATATCCCGGTCGGGATATATGAAGCAGCCAAAGATCGATCAGAGCATATGTTTGATTCAAAGGAGAAGTTTGCGGATTGGTTAACACTGGGAACAGTGGAAATGGCGAAAGGAGCATTTAATCCAGACGAAGCATGGTCAGCGGATCATTGGCTCAATAGTCTGGGAATGGTAACTTTGTTGTATGGTCCGGTAGAAAAATCTTTGCTTCCTACAGGAGGCGGAGGTCTAAAGCTTCCCAAAGGATTGGATTCTGTAAAAGATTTTGAGGTACAAAAACCGTTGCCGGCATTCAGTACAAATGAAGGTTTTCAATTCAAGATAAATAATCTAGATATGGATACCCCGGCACTTCCACAGACCCCGATTCAAATCAATTTTAAGAATGAAATGGACCGGTTGTTAAGAGAGAAGATGGAAGGGAAAAGTGACGGTAATCATTCAATAAAGGATGTAGAAGTTAAGGCGGTTGAGGGGACGGGTAAAGGTGGGGATGATATTCCACCTGCTTTCAAGCAAAAAGAATTTGCTAGTACGTATGAATCAAGATATAAACAAACACCTGCACCTGATAATCCAACGATCGGTTTTGAAGGAGTAAGGGGTGAATCTAAATGTACTCTGAAACCACCGCCAGATCCTGAATTAAAACAAATATTAGATGAAGCTGGAATTGATGGTATCGAATTTAAAAATGCTGTACCTGATTTTTCACCTGTAGCAAAGGTAGAGGTAGAAATCGACTATATGCTGGGTGGAAAAGGCGATTATGGAGGGAAAGCTAGAAAAGCTAATTTTAGTCAGGCAGATCAAAAATTAGCTGAACAACTTAATAATTCTCCTGAATTGGCACGCCAATTTGGGATGGAGTCTGGTAAAATTAGTTCGAAAAATATAAAGGCTTACCGAGAAAAAAATAAGTTAACATGGCATGAAGTAAATGATGGG
>DJUJ01000006.1:106675-109690 GCA_002438345.1 Paenibacillus sp. UBA6285 | reverse complement strand
GGAGCATCGCTCCGCAAAACTTTTAGGAGGTCAAAAAAATGTACGAAATCGCCGTAATTGGAGCCGGTCCTGCCGGTGCAAGCGCAGCCCTATTCGCCGCCAAGGCGGGCAAAAAAACGCTGCTGATCGACAATGATAAGGGCATGACCCGCAGAGGATGGTTCGAAAATTTTTATGGAATTTCCGAAGTAGGCGGCCCTGATCTCGTTGAAACTGGACATAAGCAAGCCGTCAAGTTTGGCGCTGAGCTGGTAGCGGAACAGGCGATCAGCCTCACCTCCAGCGGCAACGGATTTGTCATTGAAACCGAAGACGGAATCATTTATGAAGCGAAACACGTCATTCTTGCAACAGGTGCCCTTACAGATCTAGCGGCTAAAGCTGGCGTGGAGACTAAAGATGGCACAGAGCCAAGAATCAAAACAGTAGTCGCTGTTACTCCAGAAGGCAAAACAAATGTTGAAGGCATTTGGGCTGCAGGTACTGTTGCCGGAGTAAGTGTACATGCCATTATTACGGCAGGCGATGGTGCGAAGGTAGCGATTAATGTGATTAGCGAGTTAAATGGTGCACGTTACGTAGATCATGATGTGCTAAAGGCTTAATCATTTACTGACAAGAAGAAACGACGTTGTCGTCCATAGATCCGGAGACGATTCTTAGGAATCTGTTCTCCGGATTTTTTATAACAAAGTATATAATTGTACTTAATGCAGCTATTTCATACATTAGCACCCCTATGACTCTTTTAAGTGTAGTTTGTGCAACTAAAAACAGCCGAAAAGAATATTCCCGTTGGATTATGATGAAATAAGTGCATCAAGTACAACTAAGTCGATTCGTAGCGGTCTGATGCGATTTTTAATTGTATAAAGTACACTTATCTACTCACTCTCTTTGTCCCAAACGCAAAAAAACTGCCCCAAACGAACCTAATCTCACCGCTGAAGACGATGTTATGATCGTTTGGAACAGTCTCCTTCAATCCCTAGCGTGTACCCCAAGGTAACGCCCCCACTTCTTCACTTTCCTTCAGACTAGCAGCCAGCTTCTGCAAATACGGAACTAGTAATGGACGCAACTCCTCACGCATCAATCCGACCTCCAGCGTCGCCTGAATATAGCCGAGTTTATCACCGATATCATAACGTTGTCCGATTAAATCCAGTGCTATTAATCCTTCATTACGGCACACCTCATGTACAGCATCTGTCAGTTGATATTCGCCACCTGCTCCACGCTCGAGCTTAGCCAGCACCGAAAATATCGAAGGATCCAAAATGTAACGTCCCATAATAGCATTCTCTGAAGGTGCAGTCTCAGGGGAAGGCTTCTCCACCAAGCCTTTTACCTCATGGACGCCTTGTAGAGAACCGCTAGATGAAATAATTCCGTCTTTATGAACCTCCTGCCGTGGTACCTGCTGAACACCGACGATGGTCTTCTCCTCTTGTTCATACAATCGCATCATTTGCAGTAGCGCCGGGTCCTCAGAGACCATGATATCGTCACCGAGCAGAACAGCGAAGGGCTCATCCCCAATGAACTGTTCCGCACAAAGGATGGCGTGACCTAGTCCAAGCGGCTCTTTTTGCCTAATGTAATGAATGCTGGCCAGTTCACTAATCGCTTGGACTTCACGAAGCAGCTCCTTTTTGCCTTTTTCCAAAAGCGTCTGTTCCAGTTCCACTGATTTATCAAAATGATCTTCAATCGACTTCTTGTTACGGCCCGTCACGATGATGATGCTCTCAATGCCTGATCGAACAGCTTCTTCTACGATATATTGGATCGCCGGCTTATCCACAATAGGCAGCATTTCCTTTGGCTGAGCTTTAGTTGCAGGCAGAAAACGAGTGCCTAAGCCCGCGGCGGGAATAACCGCTTTTCTAATCCTCACGATGAATCCCTCCTTTGCAGTTATTAACGATGTACTGCTTGGCGCTCGCGAACGTTCTGCTGCTCCTTACCTCCATAGAACTCTTGGACAATATAGAGCGGACGTCCCTTGGTCTCATCATAAATCCGACCGACATACTCACCCAGAATCCCTAACATAATGAGTACGAAGCCATTAAAGGTCAGTGTGATTCCAATCATTGATGCCCATCCCTTAACGGCTGAATCCGTAAAAATCACCAGATAAAGCACATACATCAGATACAGAAACCCAGAGGCAGACAGCAGCGCGCCTAGATATCGCGCCAGCTTCAGCGGCTTATAAGAGAAGGAAGTAATTCCGTCTAGAGAGAGCTTGATATGTCTCCTGAATAACTGCCTCTTCGTTAAACATCGGTATGATAATGGAATAGCGCACGTTGGTGCTCATGAGCAGCTCCTCCTTAAATTTGAATAATGAAGCGTACCGAATAAGTCTGACAGCACGCCTCACATGATTAACACTCGCTAGTTTATTGTAACTTTGTATAACGTTCCGTTGTTCCCAGCGTCGCTTCCTGCCCAATCGCTTGATGGAACTACAGTACCATTCTCCGTGATCCAAGTCGTCAACTCGGAGCTACCCCCACGTCCGCCACCCATACCACCGCTATTGATCAGGAAGTATTTCACCTTTCCACTCTCTACTAACGCCTTTNNCATCTGGGGTATACACTGTGTCTGAGTTAGAGAATCCTTTCAAAATAACAACCGATGCACCTTTATCAACGATATAAGGAGCTGCTGTGCCATAATCCAATGTAGCAAACAGATAAGGCTCTCCAGTATTGTTCTCCTCCAAATAGGACAACAGACTCTCATTCGCACTTGTGGCGCTATTACGCCCAAAATTGCTTGTATTGCCGCCCATCCCCCCTTTACCCTCACTACTGCTTGGCCCTGCCTCCGGGGTTTGACTGTTCAGGCCATAAGTAATTGGAGTAGCTGCCCAATAGAGAGGCCCGATTAACAATACTAGTACTGCTGCAATGCTTGTCGCGTAAATAAATGACTTCTGTTTTCCTTTGAGAATCACCAGCACCAGCGAAACAATTATACCTGCAGCCAGAATCCCAA
>DJUJ01000006.1:92546-106634 GCA_002438345.1 Paenibacillus sp. UBA6285 | reverse complement strand
TAAGGATGAACGATGTACCACTGGAAACCTGCTGTAACCAGCGTTGCGGCTGGCAATAGCCAAGACAGCAAACCAGAGTACTCGCGATATAGGGTCCACAGCTTAGACCATCCTGCACCGACTAACGCTGCAATCGGCGGAGCCATCATCACCAGATAATATTGATGGAAGAACCCCGCGATACTGAAGAACCCCATAACGGGAACAAGCCACGCTAACCAGAATAGAGCTTCCTTATGAGCTTGAGTAAAGTTCTTTCTCCGCAGATTGGCGAACAATCCAATACAGCCTAGCAATACGAAAGGTAGCAGCCAGCTAGCCTGCCCTGACAGCTCTGATTGGAACAGACGCAGTAGGCCTGCTGTTCCTGTATTGAACATTCCGCCCCCGCTGCCATTCATTCCACCGCGATTACCTCGCCCGCCGTCGTCGCCGCCAAATTGACCTTGACTGTCTGTTCCATCAAGAGGTTGACCTGGTGATCCGCCATCACCAGTGCCATTCTGGCTATCCGAGGTTGAATCTATGCCTTGCCGGCCCGAGAATGCTCCACGTCCACCATCAGTGCCATTATTACCGCCTGACCCATTCATAGCGGGCATCTCACCATTCGCTCCCGGCATTCCACCTCCGCCACCACCTGCCCCGCGATCCCCCGTCAATCGGGCAACGCCATTATACCCAAAAGCAAGATTCAGCACTGAATTGGTACCACTGCTGCCGATATAAGGTCGTTTGCTGGCGGGAATCGCATCCACGATCACTGCCCAGGATAAGGAGACTACAAGCAATATTGCTGTAGAGGCTGCCCATACTCCCGTCTTCCTCTTCCAGTTCACTTTGGAAGCCAAGACATAAAAGAGATAAAAAGCCGGTAGAACCATATATGCCTGTAGCATCTTCTCGTTAAACCAACACCGATTAACGCAAATGCGGTGAGAAGACTGCCCATCTTGTTGCTCTTCGTCCCTTTTAATAGAAACCATGCCGCGAGTAGAAGGGTGAATACAAGCAGCGCATCAATATTGTTCGTCCGGCTGACTGCCGCTGCTACCGGAGTAGTCGCCATGACTAGAGCCGCTAAACGTGCTGCCGCTCTGCCGAAGGTAGGCTTTACTAGCAAGTATAGGAGTAACACAGAGCGACGCCCCCAAGGGCTTGAGGCAAAATCACACTCCAGCCATGCAGCCCGAAGATAAGTACGCTAAGCGTCTGAATCCAAAAGGTAACCGGTGGTTTATCCACCGTTACTGAACCCGCGGAGTCCAATGAAGCGAAGAAGAAATTATGAAAGTTCTGCAGCATACTCCCCACTGCGGTGGTGTAGTATGTATTCACATAGTGGTCATTCCAAACTCCATAACCGTACAAAAAAGCAGCAAGTATTAAAATGAGCCATAGTATAAGATCCGAGCTTATTTTTTTGACCCAACTCATCTCTATCCACTCCAATCCTTTGATCGTTCTATATTCCGGCAGTTCGGTGCCCCCGGCTCAATCTTTCCGTAGGTGTATTATTTCACCCCTACCTTAACTCTCACTGAGTGCACGCTGAATGTTTGCTGAATATATAAGGCTGCCGGAACGCAAAAAAAGCCCCACAAATGTGGAGCCTTTCTGTTCAAATCCTAATCCAAGCAAAAACGCATACGGCGTCCCCAAAGGACGGTAAGCATTTTTGCGAGAAATATAAGGATAATGNNATAGTGTGAAACTTATACTTTCTTATATTTTAAAATAGGCTATTCCAACCTGCCCATAGTAACGAGCTTATTCACCGTATTCCAGTTACGTGCTGTAACAGACATACCCAATATTTTGTCAAAAGGAACCTTAAAAAGCGGCGATTGGCTCACACTGACGTCATATAACACATACATCTCCCTACCGACAAACCGCAGTTTATCTGGTCCATCCTCATAAATACGCAGCTTATCCAACGCTTCGGCTGAAGGCTTAGCAGGCAGAAAAGAGACATACCATCTTTTGAAATCCTCAGGTTCGGATAGCTGAAAGGGATTATTAGCGATTACCGCCTCCATCTCAGCAAGTGTACGAATCATAACAGAGACCTCAAAACCAAACACTTCTTTAATCTGGCGTTCAATGACTCCGCTAAGCAGACTCTCTGATTCCTCATCACTCTCAAATAATACATTTCCGCTCTGAATATACGTTCGTACATTGTGAAAGCTAAGGGACTGCAACATCGTCTTCAGATCCTGCATCTTAATGATTTTGTTGCCGCCGACATTAATGCCACGCAGCAGCGCGATATAGGTAGTCATGGAATACACTCCGTTTCTTGTCATGATCAACTTAGGCCCACGGTTAAGGTCTGCAGACGTTTACGAACTTCTTTTACTAGCAGCTCCTTCTCAGGTGGCGGAAGCCCCTCCACCAGACGCGCGGCAGCGATCGGCAGAATCCAGCAGTCTACGTCCTCATAGGTGAGTCCTGATAAACGGAGATACTCCTGAATGTATCCCTTGGTTAATTTTTTTCTAATAAAACCTATCATCATTCTCGTGAAGGCTGAGGCTCCTGAAGGCATTGCTCCCATACTGAACATTACCACGGATCGCGCAGCATCGGCTGCTGGTTCTCCCACCACCCCTGTCATCCAGTCGATTACCCAGAGCTGATCGTCCATAAGCACATTGTCAGGATGGAAATCTCCATGACATAAATGGGTTCCTTGTGGTAACTTCTCCAGATAGCTCAGAATGGCTAACTTCTCATCTTCACTAAGCATAGGAGCACCAATGATATTCCACTTTAATATATCCTTCTGCTGTCCGATCTCCTCGGTAATTTCAAGCTTATGCAAATCAAAGTGAAGCCCCGCCATCATTCTGGCATACTTACTAACCTTCCAAGGCTTCTCCCCCATCACCTTTAGCAGGGAGGGACCTTGAATTTGTTGAAATACGATACCTTGTCTTGTCTGTTCAGAAATGAGTTCAAAAGGCTGCGGTGTCCGAACGCCCTGCGCATGCACAAACTGGCTGATGGTATATTCTCGGCTAATGTTCTGCTCTGAAACATCCTCCCGGTACAATTTAAGAATCCTCTGATCCTCATGCTGCCATATCTCCGCTGTTCTGCCTTCCCCGACAAGCTTCGCTTTCACTCCGCTTCCTCCGTTTAGTCCAAGTTAATACTGGTAAAGTGCTCAACTACCGGAAATGGGTCGTAGTAATGGTGCAGCAGTGCCTTCCATTCCTGATACTGGCTAGACTCTCTAAATCCTACAGTGTGATCTTCAAGTGTTCTCCACTTCACAAGCAGCAAATACTTATGATTGTCCTCCAAGCAATGTTGGAGTTCATGCCCCATGTAGCCCTCTATGGAGGAGATTAATCTCGATGCCTCCTTGAAGCTTTGTTCAAATTCAGTAGTCAAACCAGGCTTCACTTGCAGCATCGCAGCTTCCAAAATCATAATCAGCATCCTCCAGAGGTTATGTATTTAAAGCATCACGGAAAAATTCATGATAAAAATTAATAATAACAAGCAGAATGGCTAGTGACTCGTTGACCTGCCCTACCTCAAGGCTATGATTAGCATCATCGATTCTATACACTTTTAAATGATGGAGTCCACTAATTTCACCGGAATGCTGCTCACTAAATCAAGGATCGCTTCCGCCATAAATTACAGTACCACGACTCTGCTGAATCAGAGGGATCGCCTCAGGTAAGGGTGTTATATACAGATGAGAAGTCTTTTTCTGGATTCCCAGCTCTTCTGCAATTTTTCCTGCGATGACCGCGCCCACGCTTTTGCTGATGAATAGAATTTTTTTGTATTCAGGAAGAGAAGCAATTGCCGCCTTACATTCCTGAATGAGAATAATCATTTCATCACGCTTGAAACCCACTCTCGCACTCTGGTATCCATACTCAAGCAGCAGGACGTCGCAATTATGTTCCCGAGCTGCTTTGGCCGCATAATCCAGCAGGGGACGATCAGGCGAATAATTTTTCCCTGGAAAAATAACAGCCAGCGCCTTGGATCCTTGAGTGATATATTTATGTCTAACCTCTCTACCCCAATAAGAGGACATAATGATATTGCTTACGTTCATACATGTTCCCCTCTCTTCTAAAACAACCATTCTATGTATCTATCATTATAGCTAACTTATGTTTAGTTTTAAAATCAAAGAATTCCTAATCTCAACTTGAGATCAGGAATGGTCGAAAGTAGGTCTATTGTTGTGGCGCTACCTGCTTATGTTTACTTCTACTAACCATAATCTCAGCGCAAATCCATAATGCCAGTGGAATAATCACCTGAAATGGAAAGGCATAGAATTTATAAATATGGTAGAAAAAATACTGCATTCCCATCATGTCCTTGTACACAAAATCGGCAAAATAAATCATGAGCAGTCCCAGCTGAAGCACAACGGAGCGATAGCTTTTTAACTTGAATACTTTAGCTACTCCGCAGCTAGCTACATACAGACATAAGCTCGCTTTTATGAAGGTTGTGATTACAAATACAACAGCTGTGGAAGCCTCAATTCGGGACAGAAAATCACCTACATTAATACGACTCGCAGACACATAAGAGGGGAAATTCAGACTGGACACTACTTCAGGACCAAGCATCAATAGATTACGTAGCGTAGCCGAAAGAATAATCATCCCAGAAATCAGTACACCACTAAATAATATTTTCTTACCTGCGGCTTTGTTCGATATAGTACTAAATGCCCCCAGTATTATTATAATCTCTGCAAATGTAACAGAACACGTACTCAGAGTATCGCTAAACACCGAATACCAGCCTTTATCAACTAAAGGGAATACATGATGATATTCCAGCTTTGAAATAGATAATATGAAAATAATCAAATTGACAACTATAGTAAATAGAAGCAGAAGTTTCGCACTTCTTCCCAGCACCTCAATCCCCGCCTTAACCACCCAAACGCACAATAACCCAAGACATAGCATAGGAACAATCATCGGTGTTTCAGTCAAAGCAATCGATCTACTGAATTCACCAAAGACCCTAAGAGACAGTGCCCCCAGATGAAAAGCATACCAAATATAGAGACAGGAGATCATTCGCCCGAGAACTCTTCCATATACAGCGATCAGCATATCAAACAGATCCTTACCCGGAAAAAGAACATGAAGTCTTGCGTATATCAGTAGAAGAGGAACTACAAGTACCATGGCAAAAAGTAGAGCGATCCACTTGCTGTTACCGGATTGTCCTGGCAAGCCCATAAATATCGAAGTTCCTACAGTAAACAAAACCGTAACGCTTATCATATGCCCTACAGGAATGATCTCCTTATTCATACACTTTCTCCTTTTAAGCTTGTTCCCTAAAATAGCTTCTTGATCAAATTTACAATCAGTGGTGAAGGACTAGGAATCGACCACTTCATGGACAATGCAAAAGCAATACCAAATGAAACTAGACATAAGGCTGAACAGACCCAAAATTCCCGCTTCATCCCCTGCTTTAACAGTCCGTAAGGATCGAACAATACAACAACCGCATAGACAAGAATAACTATAACAACCAATTCATCACCTATTTTTAATGAGTCTGGATAGATCTTGATGTTTGCGCACTGTTCTTAATAATCACTTTGGAATTTACAACAACGTCCAATTCGGTGAATTCCTGTCCCCAGTCTTGCTTAATTTTCTTCCAGGTTCGTGGCATTCTCTCATGCAGAAGCTCTCCAAACCCAAAAATATCGGCATGATAATCCTTCTGTACCCTATGGATAACGGAGAGGATCCGCTTCTGTAATTCCTTTCCGGCCCGCTTCTCAAGAACTTTCTTGCTTTCAATATTATTGAATTCCTCCGGAGTCATTACCTCATCCAGTACGACTTCCGTTTCTGTGTTAATTTGCATTTGCAATTTCTCCTCGATCCATACAGGCTTTACTTTTGTTTTGTTGGACAGAATCTCAAGAGAAAAGGCAGGTTTTCCTTTTTCATCATTTAAGGTTAACACCCCACCCTCGATTTGATCTTTAGTAAAGAGCATATATTTCGTNNTGATCGTCCCGACCATTTTATCCTTACTGAATATAGCTGTCCCACTTACCCGAGCATTTTTTATCTTATTTTGTTCATGAATATAGATAAGCGGAGCCACTGCATACTCGCCATAAGCCTCTAACTTATCAATGAAATCCCAAATTTCCACGACGGGAGCCGTACTGGCATTCTTCTCAGATCTCATCTGTTGTGCAAGCGCGTAGGCCATAATACTTTCCGTTACACTGCTTAGACTGATGACTTCCTGAGCCGTCTTCTCTTTGGAAACAAATATATATACATCCGACCTTGTCTCTGTATCTCTGTAATACCAATCAATCACTTTGATAACCCCTTCCCGGGCTACCTCTTCACTAAGTACAATCGCTTTAGAATGACTCCAAAATAATTTCTTCCCTGTAATGGAGATCATTCCCCGCACAATATCAAATATCGTCTTCCCAGAAAGGGTTAGCATCTTAAATCCGGTCTGACTTGATTTCGACCCTTCCTTCGTATCCACAATCTCAACCGTTACCGCCAGTTCACCTTTAGATTCGCCCTTGTCAATCCCCACCCCGGCTACAATTGATATATCATCCACTTCAGAGTAGTTCCAACAGCCAGTTACACTTAAAAGAAGGATCAGGGATATAAAGGCCAGAGTTACCTTTTTCAGCATGTTCATGGCCTTCTCTCTATTTTATTGGACCCTTTTCTCTTCCTATTTCGTGCCCCAATCATCGCTGGACGCAGATACATATGCCACCACGGTGCCCTGATCGCTGTATCTTTAATATCCTGCGGACGGATAGAGCCTATCCCGAGCATGTATGAAACCCCAAAGGAGCGCAGACTCATCAAATGAATAACAAGCCCGAGCATCCCCAGAAAGTACCCATAAATTCCCAGAATAAAGCTTGCACATAGTAGAAGTGCTCTTACAATAATTAACGGACCCGTCAATCTAGGGTTGAGCAGCGTCATGATTCCTGTTAAGCCGACTACAATAATCATTGGGGCACTCACTAATCTTGCTTCTACGGCCGCCTGCCCCAACACAAGAGCCCCTACGATGCTGATCGCCTGTCCAATATAGGTAGGAATCCGTTCTCCTGCCTCTCTTAGAATCTCAAATATGGTTAACATGACCGCCGCCTCTACTACGGTCGGGAAGGGGACTGCTACTCTTGAAGTAGCAATGCTGAGCAATAACTGGGTAGGTATCATTTCCTGACTGTAGGTGACCAAGGCCACATAAAGAGCGGGAATACTAATAGACATAAAAGCTCCAACCATTCTTAGCATTCGGTTAAATGAACCAAAATAATAGTTAATGTAATAATCCGAACTTGCTTGAAAATTTTCCACAAATACATAAGGTACCGTCATCGCAAACGGACTACCTTCTATAAGCAAGGCCACTCTACCCTCCATCATTTTACTGACTAAGGAATCCGGGCGTTCTGTGCTTCCAGTCACCTCAAAGGGTGAAAAAGGCTCGTCTCTTATTAATTCCGATAAATATGCCGTATCCAGAACAAGATCTATATCAACCTGCCTAAGCCGATCCTGCAATTCTTTAACAATATCTGGTGATGCCAGACTTTCCATATAGCAGATGCATATCTGTGTGTTGGAACGTGACCCAATCTGACTAAAAATAAACTTCAAGTCGGAATCTTGTACTCTTCGGCGGATTTGGGTCAGGTTAACTATCAGCGATTCTGTAAATCCTTCCCGCGGACCATAAACACTTTTCTCGGTCACTGGCTCCGTTATAGCCTTTTTATCCCAGCCTTGTGCATTAATATTGAGAACACCCGCATAGCCGTCCAGTAGTAATAAGGTCTTGCCAGCAATAATCGCACTGATCATTTCATTCAAATCTGTAGAGGCTACCACATCCGTAATGTTAATGACCTGCGTCCGAATCTTTTCCATCAGTTCAGCTGTGTTGCTATAATCCATTCTAGTGAAATCAAAAGCCATCAATGGCTTAATAACTCCCTCCTGAATCATATGCTTGTCAACCATCCCGTCAACATAGACTAATCCGAAGCGAAGACTTTCACTGCCCTCATTATTTAGCTCTCTGATTCTAAGGGTGCCATCATCCTTGAATATTTGTCGAAACAGGTTCATCATTTCATCTAGCGATTTACTCGGAGTCTGCCCAGATGTTGTANNATTGCTGTTACCTCCTGCTGTCTGTTTCTCCACAGTAGTCACTCCTGTCACAATAGGTTTCCTAGAAATTATCCCCCGCCCTACTAAATACTATCCGCCAAAATTATACTGAAAAGGGATCAACTTCTTCGCAGGGGAAGTAAACTCCATCCGTTAAATATAAAAAAACCGCTTTAGCGGCGGCTTTGCTGTTTGTTTATGATTGTAGTGATCATCTGGTATAATTTGATGAAAATAAGAGATAGGAGCTCCCTATGACACCATTTACGGAACAAGTGATACGTATCATACAGTCCATACCAGAAGGTAAAGTGATGACCTATGGGGGAATTGCCCGCGCGGCGGGAAGCCCAAGAGGAGCGAGGCAGGTCGTTCGTATCCTTCACTCCATGAGCAGAAATTATAAGCTTCCCTGGCATCGGGTCATCAACGCTAAAGGAATGATCTCCTTGACTGAAGATGAGTCTAGTTCCCTCCAGAAGCTTTATTTACAGGAGGAAGGAATTATTTTTGATGAAAAGGGTGTGGTAGATCTGAAGCAATTCCAATTTGATCCGGAATGTATAGATTAACCACGTATACTCTTGGAGTCCCTTCCTCTTGCTCCAGCTCCAAGACCATTTAGCAGACAGTACATCGTAGCGTAGATAACCAGCAATACAAACGCAATGAACAAGCTAAAAAATACCGACTGACGATTCAAGCTATCCATAACCAGTTGATACAACTGATGCCGGTCTGTCAGTACGTCCCAGCTATTAAGCCTGTAGACTCGGCCAAGCAGTACACCATACCCCCCAAGCACACATGCTGCGAGTACGAATACCCAAGAGAACAGCAGGCTGCTTTTGCGATAAACAACCGTCTGGAATTGATATAAAGAGAAGAACCCGGTCAACCAACCGCTCCATGTGAATAACAGGAGGGTAACCATGTCATACCAGTAACGATTCTGAATGGTGCCATCCACGATGTATCTGCTTTTTCTTATCGTTAGATGCACCAGATCCGTCATGAGATAAGGCGCGTTCGGAAAGAACAGTAGCCAAGCGACGCCCAGCGGAACAAGCAGTAAGCCACCTATCTTCCTTTTATCCAGTTCATAAGCAGCCATAGAGAACAGGAACGGAATCCAGGCCAGAAACAAATTCCAGATTAAAAAAGCATAAAACGAATCCGTCTGAAGTGACACTACACGATATACGGCCAATGTCGCCACAGACAGACCTGCCAAGAGCATAAACACCTTTGGATAATTCAATTCCTTCATGAGCTTATATTCTCCTTATCGATATAGTTTACATTTAACTTATACCCAATTGTACAAATTTGGCATTCTCAAGTCCAATTTGAATACAAAAGCCCGGACGCAGGAACGCCCGGGCTAACTCTTATCTATTCAACTCAGAGACCACCATTTAGTTCTGGTGCAATTACAGGTTTCTTACGCCCTTTCAGGCCACGCTGACCCCCTGCATCTTCCATACAGGAGAATGAAGAACACTCCCTAAAAGCGGCATGACTACATCCAATGCACTTGTTATAATCGATGCTGCTAAGTGCATCATTAATCGCTTCCCCGGTGTGCTGATAAAACTGCGCCTCACCTATGGTGTCATACAGTCCAGTTCTCTTGAGTAGCTCAAGCGGCTGTGGCTGAATGCCGGAGATCATTAGCTTCCCTCCAACTGCTTGTAAATGCCGCACCAGTTCTGCTAAATTGGATTCTCCAGTGGTATCCATGAATGGTACTTTTCCCATCCGCATTAATATAATTCTGGGTTGATCCGAGCCATAGCTTGGCATAGTATCATCGAATCGATAAGCAGCGCCAAAAAACAGCGGACCCTCCACCGTGTAAATTCCAATTTGCGGACAATCATGACTCTCCGTAACCATATGTGCCTCTACCTTAACGGAATTTGGATCAGGCAGTACTTTGGCTACCAAATGAACCTCTCCCATTCGTTTCACAAACAGAATGACCGCAAGAATCAAACCCACCTCTACAGCCAGCGTTAAATCTGCAAATATCGTTAACAAGAAAGTGATGAATAACACCAAGGAATCGCCGGTTTTGATCTTAAGCAAATGAATAAATTCTTTGCGTTCACTCATATTCCAGGCAACCACCATTAAGATAGGTGCCATTGCAGCCAGAGGAATACTAGAAGCATAGGGTGCGAACAACAGGAGAATTAGAAACACCACAACACCGTGAACGATCCCTGAGATCGGAGAAACACCACCACTCTTGATGTTCGTTGCTGTTCTAGCAATTGCACCTGTGGCCGGTATCCCTCCGAACAATGGAGCGGCAATATTCGCGATTCCCTGACCTATCAGCTCACGGTTGCTATTATGGCGGCTATTCGTCATTCCATCAGCTACGACAGCGGATAACAATGACTCTATAGCACCGAGCATCGCGATGATGAAGGCCGGACGAATCAGCATTGTAATCCGTTCCCACGTTATGTTCGGAAACTGGAAGCTTGGCAATCTATTAGGAATATCTCCGTAAGCAGAGCCAATCGTAGTCACCTTGCCGCTAAAGAATAGCGCAGCTATCACAGTCGCGCACAGAAGGCCTACCAATGATCCAGGTATCTTCGGAGCGAATCGGATCGCTAGGATGACCACGGCAAGACAAATCACGGCAGTCAGGATACTGTATCCATTCACCGTCGATAGATGAAGCCCAATCTCTTTCATATTATCTACAAAACTCTCGTGCCGCTTTATATCCCTTAAACCAAGGAAATTAGCAATCTGTCCGGTGAAGATAATGACCGCTATTCCCGCTGTGAACCCAATCGTAACCGGCCTCGGAATAAACTTAATCAATACACCTAGCTTTAATAATCCCATGAGGAGTAGAATAACCCCTGCCATCATCCCTGCTATTAGCAGGTTCTCATAGCCATACTCCATCGCAATGGCGAACAAAATAGGAATAAATGCACCTGTCGGCCCACCAATCTGAAATTTTGAGCCCCCGAACAATGAAATACATATCCCCGCGACTATCGTTGTATAAATTCCATACTCCGGTTTTACACCGGAAGCAATAGCAAAAGCCATCCCCAAAGGAATGGCAATAACACCGACGATTGTCCCCGAAATCAAATCCTTACGAAATGCATTCATGTTGTAGCCTTTATACCGGCCCCACCCTGTCATGATCAAACCTTCTTTTCTCTAAATATCTGATTATTTGAATATAAGAAAAACATTACTCTACGACGCGACTGTTGTCAACGCCCAAATAACGTTATTCATTTATTCGCTGCGCATACCTTCGAGCAATGAAATGGTATTCACCAGATGGTTATCAAATATTTGCTTGGCAACGACTAGAAGATCTTTAATCAGAGGATCACGTAACGAATAGATCACTGTGGTGCCTTCTTTTACACTGGCTACTACATTCTTAGCACGTAAAACAGCTAATTGCTGGGATACAGCAGAGCCTTCCGAACCTAGAATCGCCTGCAGTTCATTTACATTCTTCTCGCCTTCGCTGAGCAGCTCCAGAATACGAATACGCATTGGATGAGCCAGCGCTTTGAAGAATTCGGTCTTAAATTGCTGAATTTCGGTGTTCATGGACTTCTACTCCTCATGCTTAACTTTCTGAATCTAATGTTATCTTTGTATGTTATCTTAGTCGCTGAGAAGCGTCAAATACTCAAGGGGTAGATTCTCACATCACGGACCTGTAATTCTACAAACACACCAAGTGCCATAGGTTCACCGAGACACTCGAACATCACTAACCCTTCACCCATTCGCAAAAATCCCGTTCCGTCTTCTTCAATATTCTCCAGCACACCTGTAAAAACAACCTTATCTCCCTCTAACCTGATATTGAACTCACCAGCAGATACAGGCAGAATATCCACCCATCTCATGAGCAGCTCCGAAAGCTCGAATTCCACATCCGTTTCCGTCCCTGGCTTCACAGGAGCACCGCACCAGATTCCCCGGCCCTCGCCGAAGTCTGTGAGAAAGAATACCTCGTCCTTTTTTGAACCATTCTTTGTGATTTTTATTTTCATAGCCAATACTCCACCCTAATTATTTATAACGATCATTATACATGACAATTGGCCAAAATTATCAAATGTAATTCTGAGTAACCTTGTTCGTTTCCTTCTTATAAACGGGGGGAATATAAAAAAACAGGGATGCCCTCAGCCATTGTGGCTATGGAACATCCCTGTTTAAGATTAACAGGATTCACTAAGAATGGAGATATCTTATTTCACTTGTTCTGCGCTAAATACTTTTACGTCAAGTGGCGCAGCCAAGAATTCACCCGCTTTAGCTGAGAATGCGGTAAAATGAGGGCTCGTATTGTGGCTAGATACCGCTTCAGCGTCGCGCCATGTCTCAACCATAATAAATGAATTTGCTTCTCCAGCATTCTCATACAGCTCGTAAGAAAGATTTCCCTCTTCAGCGTGAGTAGCAGAGAGTAGTGTTTTAGACTCAGCCAAAAACTGTTCGCGACGTTCCGGATTCACTTTTAGTACAGCATGGATAATGATCATTGTTTATTCCTCCTTAGGAGTGAAGAATTATTTCCACTCAGCAATCTTATCGATAGGCAAACGGACAGATGGATAACCTGCATCAACAGCCTTACCAATGGAAAGTAACATCACAGGAACATACCGATCTTTGTCCATGCCAAACGCTTCTGCGATTTGATCTTTCTCATAACCACCAATTGGGTTCGTATCGTAACCATGTGCACGAGCAACCAACATCAACTGCATCGCAACAAGCGCACCATCGATGAGCACGGTGTCTCTGTTAACTTCACGTGGCAAAGTAGAGAAGTGAGCGGATAATCTAGCCAATTGGTTTTCTTTTACTTCAGCAGGCATTAGTCCACGTTCAACAGCTGTACCATAAATCTCCTCAGCATAATCGAAATTGTTCAAATCACCGAAAATGGCAATCATAGCTGCAGAGGTCTCAACCTGTACGTTATTAAAACGAGCGAGAGGTGCTAAAGTAGCTTTGGCTTCATCACTTTCAATGACGAGAAACCGCCAAGGCTGCATGTTCACAGAAGAAGGTGCAAGAGTAGCCTCGGTAAGAATCTGTGTCATCTCTTCTTTGCTGATCTTAACGGATGGATCGTATTTGCGGATAGAGCGGCGACCCGTAATAATTTCTTTAAAATCATTTGTTTGTGTGTTTGTTTGTGTAGCGTTCATGTGTGTATTTCTCCTTTGAGTGTGTAATTTTGTATGGTTACAACAGATTGATATTAGATTGCAGACGATTAAGCATATCTATGAGCACTGTTCGCTCCTGATCGTTAAAGCCAGTAAGCAGAGTAGCGACAAATCGCCTTTTCTCTTCGCTATATTGAAGCATTCTTCCCCGCCCTTGATCCGTTAATGAGACCAATGTAACCCTGTTATCTACTGGGTTGTTGCGGCGAGTGATCGTACCGCTTTCTTCCATCCCCTTCAAGTGCCGAGTGACGGCGGCCGCATCTATATCCATGCCCTTTTGCAGAGTAATTTGGCTGACTTCATCTACCTGGAATAGTTCATGCAGGAGGCGAAGCCGTGTGGGACTTATCCCAGCACATCGTTCGAATTTCGGACAGATTCCCTTGTTCAATGCCTGCAGCAGTTCAAATATGCGGTCTTCCTCAGGATAGTGCTCCGTCAAAATATACCTCCTTTCCAAAATTAATTGCATGCAATTGTTTTGTACGAAATTATACTAACTCATAATCATTGACCCGTCAACTAATATATCAAATCCTTTTTTAAAAAGCAACATCGCTTATCCCTTTTGCGTGCTATACTCTTCAAGAAGAAACGACTTATATTTGAACAAAAGAGGTGGA
>DJUJ01000006.1:85446-92448 GCA_002438345.1 Paenibacillus sp. UBA6285 | reverse complement strand
AAGCGTGCTTCCGGTGTAACCAATAGTATGTTTGTATTTAATCGATCAGGAGATCTCGTTGGCGCGTACAATAAGCTGCATTTGTTTCAGCTAATGAATGAACACCTGTATTTGCAGCCTGGAGAAGACAAAGGACTTTTCACATTGGAAGGTACGTTATGTGCGGGGCTAATCTGTTATGATATCCGATTTCCAGAGTGGGTTCGGGCCCATACTGCGCAAGGAGCGGAAATCTTGTTTATCAGTGCAGAATGGCCTCTTTCTAGGCTGTCCCATTGGCGTGCGCTACTGATCAGCCGAGCCATCGAGAACCAATGTTATGTGGTAGCTTGCAACCGTGCAGGCAGCGACCCTGCCAATATCTTTGCTGGGCATTCCATGATTATTGATCCTTGGGGAGATATTTTATGTGAAGCTTCTGAAGCGGAAGAAATCCTAACGGGGGATATCGATTTACATAAGGTGCGTGAAATTCGAGCGCAGATTCCGATTTTTGCAGATAGACGTCCGGACTTATATGATTAAAAAGGACGTTACGGTTGCTGGCCCTTCGCCAGATTTCCGTTACGTCCTTCTTAACTATGCTCAAACCCTTTTATCCTTGGGAATAACGTTCATGCAGGACTCGCGCAGCATCCAGAACACGCGGATCCTCGTAGTCCAAGACATAACCCGTCTCCTGCTGCAACATATCAGAGGATTTAAGCATCACTCCACGGCGGGCTAATGCTTGTTTAATGCCTTCGGCAAATACTTCAGTGGCATTTGGTCCACCTAGTTCACCAAGTCCAGCAATCGTCTCTGGACGAACCCGCGGATAAGATAATGCCGAGTCTCCTCCAGATGCTTGCTCATAGAAATCACGAATGAGTTCACCGCGTTCTAGTCCCGAACCTGAAACAACAACAAATGCATGTACGAAATAGGCATTATTTTGTCTGCGCTGGGCAATGCCGCAAAATTTACGCCCACCGATAGCCAGATCGAAGTCACCAGGGCAATAAGAACCAACAATCTCACCAGCTTCAATTTGTGCTGCAGCCTGTGGATGACTTATAGCAACCGCTTCAGTGATCAAAGAAGCCAAAAGCTTAAAGTCATCATGAAAGTCCAGCTTTCCGCGTCCTTTGGGCAGAACTAGCGAAACATTAACAATTCCATTATCCAGAGGCACCGCAGCACCACCGGAATGCCTTACTGCTGTACGAATCCCTTGCTGCTCCAGCATAGCCATCGCTTGAGCCGCGTACGGAAGCTTGCTGTCCCGTAGTCCGAGCGCAACCCCCCCGGAATGACTCCATAGATGCAGACAAGGAGGAACAAGGCCCGCTCCGACATCCCTGCAAAGGGTCTCCTCAAAGGCGAACGGGATCAACATCTCCCCGGAGCCCCCTGCTTCCGCATCTTTACTACTTTCCTTTAGGATCAGATGCTGGAAGAATCCCATTTCTGAAGGAAGTCCGATGACTTCCTGCCCCCTATCGAAAGATCCATTGATCATTGAATCATACTCACGAGTATCCACCGATTCCCCTCTTTCCCGAATTGTCCGTCAAAATAATGATAGAGATATTGTACCCGATTGCCCCCATTGCTGCGAAAACAGAATTGAAATGAGGTTATTATAACGCTATCCTTATAGTATACGAACGTGCCCCAGATCGAATAGGGGTAACCTTAGTTTCATGCTATACACAACGTTAAGGAGTGATGCCGCATGACGGTGGACCAGCTGATGAAGGAACGACAGTTAACCAAGACAAGACAATGGGAACAGGCACTTAACCTGCTGTATATTGACTTTTGGGATTACAGCCATGATGCACTTAGCAAATTCGATGGTGAGGACATTCACCAAGCAAGAGTAAACTGCCGCAAGCTATTAACACTGCTATCCATTCTCGACCCTGGTCATGCTTTGGGACTGTATCCCCTATTTGAGAAAGCCCAAAAGAGATTAGGCAAAGTCAGAGATGCAGACGTTCTCATTGAATCGTTTAAGACCAAGCGCAAACAGGCTAAGGAAGTCGGCGATACAAAGACCGCAGAACTGTTAAAGGCTGTGATCGACCACCAAAAGGACAAGCGCAAAACTTACCGTAAGAAGCTGGCCGATGAGCTGCCTAAGCTAATCAATGAGGATCTGGATGAGAAGTGGAAAACCTTCCTAAGCGAACAACTTGAGGCCCGAGTAGCAAAAAAGGATGTCAACGTTGTCATACGTGAACTCGAGGTAGCTTACGAGCAGAAGAAAAAAGCTTGCAAAGCCATATTTCGTGGGCAAGATGCAGAATCAGAAGCAGCCTTCGACTCGCTGCACCAGCTGAGAATGGCCGCTAAGGAACTGCGATATACCGCTAGTGCAGCCGCTTTTGCGTTAAATCAGAAATTCCATGCCCATGAGGAAATATATAAACAGATTCAAGATCAACTTGACCTGATTAACGATAAGCGTCTTTGGCTGGAAACACTAAACGCTATTGGACGTGAAGAACTGGATATCGGCAAAAAAACATGGAATGCCTTCACTTCTCAATTAAAAACCGAAGTCCTCGATGCGCTACATCAAAATGATGTCATACCTATCACAAATCAGACGAAGTAACTCTGAATCGTTTATAAGCTCTCTCTATTCAGCCGCTGTATCTGATGCACCGTATTCTTCAATACTCAGGTTTACTTCATAGGTAATCGGAATTTGGCTGAAGGTTTCGTCCCAGTTATCCTTGACGCTCCGCCATACGGCTGGATGTTGAATACGTAGACTGGTGCCGAAACCGGCAGCTTCGGTATGCAGATCCTTCTGCATTTTCTTCACAGTGGTTTGCACCATTTCTATGACACGCTTCTGCAGCACAGCTTTATCCTTCTTTACAATTCCGTCGTGTAATTTCTTCGATTTCTTGCCAAAGACCTCAGCATATCTACCTGTAGATTTTATTTTTACGTCAAAAGAGATCTGCCCATTGTTCACATTGGCTTTGATCTTACTATGCACAGATTTAACTTCGTAGGTTATGAGGTTGTTGTTATCCGGATCATACGTTTTAAGCACCCCGCCTAGTCCCTTTCCGGTCAGCCAGGCCATCCCCTCCAGCTCGGACTCATCCAAAAAGCCAACAAGCTTCCCCGTTGTCCCTTTGATTACGCCTGCTCCTGCTAAATTGGTCTCCTTATCAAAAGGAATAACATTTTGCAATAAGAAGCTTCTCTTTCCCTGCAACGGGCCAACTACTTTAGCCAGAGATACCGGCTCCCATATCCCCATATTCCGATCTCTGTTATTGTAGATCCCTTCAAGTACAAATGCAGGGGTCTGACCCGGCAGTGCATTTTCCAATACATCTTTGGCTTTTCCCTTGCTGACAAATAACATAACACTGGGACGGATATTATTATCCCGAGTAAAGAAATCTATTAGTTCAGTAAGGTTCTTGGAACGCGCGAGTTTTTCACTAATCACAATGACCTTTAGGTGATGACCAATCGGAGTGCGTCGAGTGCGCAGTGAAAGCTGCCGTATCGCTTCAAAGATAGAATCGCTAGTTTCACTCATATTATAGTAATTCTTAAAAGAGGATGAACTTGCAGAAGACTTCATTATGGCCCCTCCCGACCCTTGTGGAATCGTAAATTGATAGGTACTTATTATTTTTGCAGACTTCGTATGATTCCCACCTTCCAGCTTAGCTACCTCCTCATCTCCTGTCTCATCCGCACTGTCCAGTGCAACGCCAATCCCCATGTTTAATTCCTCAATAGGTGAGCTACTCCAGCAGCCAGACAACAGGATACATAGTACAGAAAGTACGATCCACATCCTCCATTTTCTCATGAAACAGCCCTCCGGAAGTATGTGATGATTAATAGTGGTAACGGAAGCAATCCGAATAGAATAAGCATACAATCACCGATACCTGTTCCTAAAGCAAACAGAGCATTCACATTTGGAGGAATCCTAGAAATTACATAGGCAACCGGAAGTATAGCCAGCAAACAACTTTGGAACCTTTTATGAAAGATTTGAGACAATCCTAAAGCCGCCGCATAAATTGTAATACAAAAGGTACAAAAGATCTGCATAATCCAGATCACCAATAACAACGACTCAAACCTTTCAAAAATGAGATAGTTTACTTCAAAACTTCGTATAAGATCGAGAAACGGCCAAGTTCTTGTTATCACTCCATCTACAGAAAAGACGCCAATGGTCACTATAACTGCTAGGCTATAAAATATCGTCGATATACATGTTCCAGCTATGATTACCTTTACTGCTTTTTGAGGCTTATCCATAAAAGCAACAACGAACAACATCGCTTCACCCGCTGTAAAGGTTAGGACGGTTGGCCTGATCCCTTTCCATACGGGTTCCAATCCATCTCCAAGGACTGGAAGTAGATTATTGAGATCGAAAACTTCTAAACTAAGCAGACAAACCCCCANNCCCCAGAAACACTGTCCAGGTAATCGGAACAATAAGTCTGCACATGCTAGTGATAGCATTAATTCCTCCTCTGCATAAGTAGAAGGCAATCCATATAAAAGCAGCCATAATAGCCCAAGGAGGTGTTCCCTCCAGTAGAAAAAAAGAGGTCACCTCCTGCACCGAACGCACCTCAAAGCCGGCGATGCAGAGAAAATACCCAATGACTACTATTGCGAGAACCGATCCGAGTGGCTTGCCGATGATCTTCCCGATATATTGAAAGAAAGTCTGGCCTGGGAACCGTTGACTAAGTTTCACTATGATCAATCCTGATAGAAAGGAGATTACTCCCCCTAAAAAAACAGATATCCATACATCTGGACTACCGCTAGCCTCTACAATGGTTCGAGGAAGCGTAAGTACCNNGCTAGAATGATCGTCGCTTGAATAGCAGTAATTCGGTCCTTTACCTCGGCGCTCATGATCTCTTCCTCCTTTACCTAGACTTCTCACCCTTTACGCAAGGGGTCCTTTGGTTTCAACAACGTAGGGCGCCCTGTTAGAAATTGCAAAGGCATACGGAATATAAAATCTTTCCAATTCACTGTCTTATTCGGAACTGCCAGACCAAGATAAGGAACACCAAAGCTCTTCAGCTTAATTAAATGACTACTAAGCAAAAGAAAAAACAGTACAACTCCGTATAATCCAAAGATCGCTGCAAAAAACATGGCTGCAAACCGGAGCATACGAAGCGTCATCCCAGCACTATACATTGGCATAGAGAAGGAAGAAACAGCCGTAAGCGAAACTACAATGACTAAGATTGGGCTCACAATTCCAGCTTCTACCGCAGCTTGCCCGATGATCAGACCGCCGACAATCCCCATTGCCGGACCGATAGGTTTAGGCAAGCGAAGTCCAGCCTCTCGTAAGATTTCAATCGCGATTTCCATAATCAATGCTTCAATTAATACAGAGAAGGGTACGCCTTGCCTGGAGCTGATTATGGAAATGGCCAGCTTCGTTGGGATCAATCCTGGCTGGAACGAGAGGAAGGAAATATATAGTGCCGGCGCAAAAAGGGATATCGTTCGCGCAAGAAAACGCAAAAGACGTAGCAGCGACCCTACCATCCAGCGATCGTTATAATCCTCTGGAGATTGCAGTAACATCCCGAAGGTAACCGGCATAATCAATGCAAAGGGTGTACCATCAATTAAGATAGCCACTCTTCCTTCCAGAAGTGCTGCCATTACGCGGTCCGGCCTTTCCGTATTCTGAATCTGCTGGAAAGGGCTGTAGCTATTATCTTCGATTAATTGCTCGACATAACCAGATTCTTGAACATCATCTATATCTATCGTTCTAATTCTTCGTTTAACCTCTTCTACAAGTTCATCATTCGCAATATCTTTGATATAAGTTAGGATCAATTCCTTCTGCATTCTCTTTCCTACAGTAAAAGAAATCATCGCTAGTTCTGTACTCTGCCCGTGTCTACGCAGAATTGCCGTGTTATCACTTAATGTCTCGTTAAATCCGCTTCGCGATCCCCGCAAGACTGCTTCAGATTCTGGCTCCTGAATCCCTCTTGTATTCCCCTTCGGACTACTGAGCACAAAAGCCTCTGATATCCCATCCACGAGCAGCACTGCAGATCCAAATAACACCTTCTGTAGGGAGAGGTTTGCATTATCCGTATGCTCAATTTCTGATATGAGCAATATCTCATGGATGAGAATATCTTGTAGATCTTTCGCTTCTGGTATGGCATTCATATCCTTAAAAGGCCGATACGCATTCATTAACGGCTTCAATATATTCTGATCCATTTTGTCTTTGTCCGTTAGCCCTTCTACGTACAAAAGCGCTGCCCTGGTCTTTATACTTCCGATTCGCAATTCCCTTACATTCACATCGTGCATATCGGCACTGATCTCTTTAAATTTCTGCAAATCCTCCTTTAAATGACCACTATAAGTTATTGCTACATCCGTATCCTTAGTTACTTCATCCGAGCTATTCTGCTCCTTAAGCCCTTCTAAATTGCTTGTTCCTCCAGATGCTTCTGCGTTAGGAACACCTCCACCTTTGCTGCCAGTAGCTTTTTTGGCTCTAGTGGTTAACCTGTCTTCTTTAGCTTTAGCCCAGCTTATTGTACGCAGTAGGATGACCGGGACGCAGAAAATCATAATCCCTTGGAAAACCACGCTCCAACTAGGAATTAATTCTATTACCTCATGCCACACCCTTTNNGATAGCTGTGACCGTATTTTTTACCGAAAGTGGATAATTCATGCATATAATATTGGAGAAGTTAAAGTTACAGAAAGAGGCTCCACAAAAGCCATTAGCTTCTGTGGAGCCTCTTTGTATTCAGAAATTTTGATTGCGGCATAGCTGTTATTTCAAAAAAGTTCCTTGTCGATACTCACTGAAAGCCTCGGTAATTTCTCTTTCCGTGTTCATTACGAACGGTCCTCTAGCGACTACCGGTTCATGGATGGGCTCACCAGCATACAGTAATATTCGCAGCTCCTCAGTAGCAGTAATATCTATTTCGCTTTCTC
>DJUJ01000006.1:80616-85314 GCA_002438345.1 Paenibacillus sp. UBA6285 | reverse complement strand
TGTCTTTTTGTGAGCTTTGGGAAGATTGACCCTACGTTCTACAATAATCCTGCTGCCCAAAGCCCACCTCTACGAATCATTTGGCGAAATGGCTCTACCGAGAATGAAGGCAGATGGTGCCCTGGCATTAAATAAACAACCCGGCCTAAACCAAATTCGTGACACCAAGCCGCTTGTCTCATCGCTCCCTCATGAGGATATTCTGCAAGCACTGTCGTTTCGAAATAAGGATGCATCTCAAAATAATACGGCTCATCTTCGATCACAAATTCTTCAATTCCCTGCATAATGGGATGCTCCCGTGCTGGTATGGACATCTGTAGAGCAGTGAACTCTGGATGATGGGTGAAATGTGCTCCCAGCAGGGCACCAAGCTCCTGATTTCGTTGTAAGGAAATTCCGTTATGTACCACCAGTAGCCCACCCCCGCCAGCCACATAGGATAGTAATTCGCCGCTTTGTTCCGCCGGGATTTTGTCATCAGAAAATTCGGTATAGGAGATTACCAGCTTGTAGTCAGACAACGTTTCTTTATTAAGCAGCCCATAATCCTCTGAGGAATGCACCTGCAGATCATTGGCTAGAATTTGTTCAATCTCCCGATTCGCTCCAGCAAATGGGTGATATTTAACCTCCGAGTAACTTCCGAGTGCAAGTGCTTTTAGTGTAGACATTGGATCAGCGCCTTTCTTCTTATATTTTTTTTGAGACATCAGTCCTACCAAGGCCACGAGCTGCCATCCAAATCAAGATAAGCCGGTTCCTCGCCCAGATACTTTTTATACTCCAGAACAAGGTTCACAATCTGACCCGCCGACGCTTCCGGAGAAATATCTGCTTGCTCATTCTTCTGGCCATGCATATATGTCTGCATCCAGCCTGGATGAAACACCATGACTTGACCGCCAAGCGTCTTCAGATGATTATGCTTCAGGGAGGACTGCATATTGAGTGCTGCCTTGGACATACAGTAGCCATACATGTTGATCCGCTTATTCCGACCGATACTGCCCGCTTCCGATGAGATATTAACAATCAATTCATCCTTGCTTTGCAGCAGCAGTCCCATAAGTGCATTACTGACTCTTAACGCGCCAAGCGTATTTACATTATAAATTTCTGCCATGCCCTCATCATCCATATCTACCAGCATCGTAGCATCATCAGCGGAATGAATAATACCCGCATTATTAATAATGATATCGACATATCCAGTTTTGCTTGCTATTGCTCTTGCAGCTTGCTTTACATTGTCTTTATTGCTGATATCAAGGGGGATAAGTTCCAGCTGTTCAGGATACTGTTCTTTAAGCGCTTTCAATTCTTCTGATTCTTTCATATATTGTCCTGCAAATACCGTGAACTGTTTTGCTAGCATCGAACGTACAAGAGACAGTCCGAGGCCCCGATCAGCTCCGGTCACACATGCAACTCTCTTCATTCTTATGAACACTCCTATCTCGTAGCGATATGGTTAGGCATGTTGCTTCTTTTCACCTTAGCATGCTATATCCTTTTTTTCAACGCGATCGGTTTCAGGTATGGCTTCCCTTTGTACAGGCCCTTCAGAATCCTTTTTGTTTTAATTTTGATCTATGTTACAATCATGATTACAGGTTGTTAACAACACAATTGTTAGCAAATAACGATCCCAGGAGGGTGATATCTATGTCTATTCAACAACTCCATACGCTGGAGGATCTTGAGCAATATGTAGCTAAGCCTGGCAAGAAACTGCTGTTCAAACACAGTACTACCTGCCCGATTAGTGCTAAAGCTAATGAAGAGTTTCAGGCTTATCTGAAGGATGCGGATACTGCCGCTGCAGTGGNNCGTTTCCAATCAAATTGCTGAGGAATTTGGCATCAAACATGAATCTCCACAACTCTTCCTGCTTGAGGATAATGAGGTTCGCTGGAACACTTCGCACTGGAAGATCACAAGAGACGCGATCAAAGAGGCTGTGAACCAATGAGTGAGTCAGTGATTGTCTATTCAACCGCAGGCTGCAGTGACTGTAATTTGGTCAAACAATATCTCACTGAGCAAGGTGTTCCTTTCGAAGTAAGAGATGTTATGACCAGCACAGTCTATCAAGAGGAAGTTGAGAAGCTTGGCTTCATGGGTATTCCTGTAACCGTAGCAGGAGATCAAGCCATCAAGGGATTTAATCTTCCTGCGCTCAAAGAACTCATCGAAGCTGCTAAATAATTCAGCTATTAAACTATTCAGTACATGATGTAATTCATATGTGCAAAAAGGGTATCCTCACGGCCAATTGGCTTGGGAATACCCTTTTTCATTAGTCATAGTCTATGGTTCCTCACGTTTGAGATCTGCCACGACCAGTACATCCACGTTTCTGGCAGTACGTAGAATCTGCTTGGTAACATCGCCGCGAAGACTTTTTCGCAGCCATGAGCGTTGTGACTGACCGATAATAATCTGAGTGCTCTGCAAAACTTGAGATCTTTCAAGCAGCAAGGACGCCACTCGTGCGGGGAGCACGTTAGGAATCATCTTAAACGTTCCACCCAGTCGTTCCGTCAATTCCTTTAAATCATTTATACGTTTATCATAAACGGGTCCATTTTGTTTAAATTCCTGCACATACGTAACATACCAGCAAGCTTTTAGACGATATGCAATCCGAAAACCACGCCGAATTAAGCGCTCCGCATGATCCCCCAAGGTGATACACACATAAATGACTTCCTGACGCCGCCAAGGCCCCCGCAGCGAACCGACACGTTCCCAAGATTCTAGCCGTTCATCTACATCGTCAGCAATTTCCCGCAGCGCCAACTCCCGGAGGGCGATCAAATTCCCGATTTTGAAAAAAGCCCCCAGCGCCTGATCCACCTTGGCCATTGCATAGATTTTCCCATCCTTCATCCGTTCCTGGAGTGTCTTAGGTGATACATCAATAAGTTCTACCTCGTTAGCCCGCTGTAGAATGCTATCCGGAAAGGTCTCTCTTACCCTAACTCCAGTAATTTGTTCTACTGCGTCATTCAAGCTTTCTAAATGCTGAACATTCACTGTAGAGATCACAGATATTCCCGCATCCAGCAGCTCCATAACATCCATATACCGCTTCTTATGTTTGCNNACAGTATGAGCGAGTTCATCCACCAGCACGACTTCAGGATTACGCTTAATGATTGCTGCCGTATCCATTTCCTCAAGGACAGTCCCTCGGTACTCCATACGTAGTCGCGGAAGGATCTCCAGTCCACCGATTTGTTCAAGGGTTTCTTTGCGGCCATGCGTTTCCAGCAGTCCAATAACGACATCGATCCCTCTCTTCAAAAGATCGTTCCCTTCACGCAGCATCTTGTAAGTCTTGCCCACACCGGGAGCCGCACCAATATACACCTTAAATGTTCCTCCGCGAATCGCATCGATTTTATCCTTTACTTCCTGACTACTTAACCTGTGATAGGCATCCGCTTTCCGTTCATTACGACTCTGCCGGGTTGGAAGTACACGTTCTCCCTCACGGTCTGCGCGATCCGCCACGAAGAACACATCCACACCCCGGATTTGCTTCATTAATGAATTGGCAATCGAGCCTTTCCATAATTCCTGCCACGCGGTCTGCTTGGAGTGCCCCATAACGATTCGAGTAATATTATGCCGGGTTGCGTATTTTACCAAGAGACGAGGGATCTCCCTCTTCGAACGAAAGGGTATCTCCTCCATAGAGGCCCCAATCTTCTCGGTCAGCTTCCAGAGAGATCTCTTAAAGGTAGCTGCTTCCTTAGATAGGGTGAGACCTTGCCTCCAGAATGACACCACCGCCAGATCCCCGTTTAACCGTTTGGCGATCTGCTGTCCACGGCGGATATGGATCGAGCCATTCCAATAATACTGTGCGGATACTAAGACTTTCTCTGCGATCCCCGAAGCTCCCTGCAGCCCTTGTTCTTCCCGGTGTTTCTCCAGCGAATCATTAACATCCTCAGCGACCATCCGAAGTGCCAGCTCCCGCAGCTTGCTTAAATTGCCTTTGTTAAAAAGTGATCTCTGCTGGTGCTTACCTAAATGTCCATCGGACAAGCGTTGAAGTATCTTTTCCGGGGTCACATCAATTAGGACGATATCATCTGCAAGAGTAAGCACTTCAGCGGGAAGGGAATGCTCTACCTCAATCCCGGTCCACTTCCGCGCTAGATCCGCAGCACCCTCCAGTTCATATACGTTTACAGTTGTGATGACACTGATCCCATTACTCAATAAATATTTGATATCGTCCAGCCTTCCAGNNCGCGATTCTGGTGAGCCAAGCCATCTGTCAGCACAACTTCTGGATTACGTGCCACAATAGCTTCTACATCAAGATCCTTCTTCTCAATATCCTTCTGAAACCAATGGATACTCGGTATCCGTTCGAGGTCGCCCAGCTGATCCTTAGTTTCTGGACTCTGATTCGTCGAAACCGCACAGATCACGACATCGATTCCCTGCGCTTTAAGCGCCTGGCCCTCACGCAGCATCTGATACGTCTTGCCCGACCCACTGACCGGCCCTATATAGATCTTCAGACGCCCTCGATGCAGCTCATAGATAGAGAGCAGCAGTTCCTCCGGCGTCTTCCTCCGGTATGTTCCCATCAAGATCACTCCTTAACATAACCCCGTTCATACATGAAC
The DNA here is from genome assembly GCA_002438345.1 of Paenibacillus sp. UBA6285. GTDB lineage: Bacteria > Bacillota > Bacilli > Paenibacillales > Paenibacillaceae > Paenibacillus_AQ. The sequence continues at coordinate 80,659 of DJUJ01000006.1, read as the reverse complement.
TCTTCTCTGCTTAGGAAGCAAGAAGAAACGGCGTTGCCGACCT